>CAZOHR010000181.1:0-7393 GCA_964579045.1 uncultured Bacteroidales bacterium
ACATTTTGCCAGTCAGGATTTTTGTAGAAGTTTCCAAATTTATCAAGAATTATCATGCTCCCCGATTCGAATAGTACAAATACATAGTTGTTGGACTCCCTTAGCTTTAATAGTTTCTTACTTTCAGAAATCGAGTATAGATTAACACCAGTTTGTGTGATTTTTAAATCTTTATCAAAAGAAACAACAGCGCTATTTTGGTTGTCATAGACTCTAAAACTACCCTGTACGGAACTACAAACAGCATCTGCGCTATAAATTTGTAAATCGTCGAGCATTACTGGTGCGCGTAGTTCGGCAAGTGTGTTATCAAGAAATATTAAAGTATTAAAATCGCGATAAAACAATTGAATTCGGAAAGGATTGCTAACATCAATATCAGAAATATCACCGTTTGATTTATTGTCATAAACAGAAATAATATTGAATTCCGAATCAGTTTTTGTAAGACTGTTTCCTGTTACAAAATAGAAATTTCCGAGATTATCAACAGAAAACGATGAGGCGCTTACTGGGAATTCCGAAACTTTCTCATATTGAGCTTCTGCAATTAGGCAAAAACTACAAAAAAACAGAATTGATATAAGCGAAAATAATTTCATAACACTGGCTTCTCAAAAACTGAACCGTAAAAAAAGTAAAGATAAAAAAAATCTGCCAGCAAAATATATTGCTGACAGATTACTTATGAAAAAGCGAAACTACTGTTATTAATTATTTGCTGGAGCTTTGTCGCAGCCTTTGTGCATCTGACCTTCTCCACCGTTTTGATGCATTCCTTCTTTATCTTTGCAGCCTTTGTGCATTTCACCTTGTTCACTGCCAGAATTACATCCTTTACCATTACCTTTTGCTGCATGCATAGCATCAAATTTTGCACGTTGTTCTGGAGTAAGTTCATTGCGGATCAAAAGTCTGCGATTAACGTTTTCTTTTTGAATTGAAGCTTTTAAAACGCTGATTTCATCAATTTTTGCGTTGATATCCTTTTGTACAGGATTTTCTGCTATCATCAATTTGTCAAGTTCTGCTTTTTTGATTTTTAAATCAGCCTTATACAATGTTACTTTCTTCTCGCTTTCCATCTTTATGTCATCTACTTTTTTCTGCTGATCAGGAGTTAAGTCTTCCATAATACAGCCTTTGTGAGCTTTGTCTTGATTTTGCCCTTTACAATCATGCTGTGCAAATGCAGTTGAGCTAAATATTAAACCTGAGAGAATAAGCACTGTGAAAAATAATAATCTGGTTTTCATAATTTTTTATATTTTTGATTACGGAATAATTGACAATCTGTTTTGGAAAAGGTTTAACCTGAGATGAAAATAAATGGTAATTATTTAGGTATTATGTCAGAGATAGAATTAAGTTCTTGTATTTGTTGTTTTTTGTAATCAGTAATCAGTAATCGGTAATCGGTAATCGGTAATCGGTAATCGGTAAATTGTCGTAAATTTGAGATTCTGCTTTATTTTGACAAAAGTGGGATTCCAATTAGCGGCAACGACTAAGCTAAACCCACCGATTACCGAATTATACATGATAACTAAACAGTTACAATAAATGTTTTTTTAGCGATTTTTTAAATCTGATAAAATTACATTTTAGATGTGTATTCAGGTTATGTCAATAAAATTTAATTGTAAATGAAAAAAAAGGAAGTAAAACTTAAATTGCGTTTGTTTGAACTTGATGGAGGAGGGAAGCATATTGCTGTAAGAGGGCGTGTCAATGGTGTTAATTCCATACTATTAATTGATACAGGAGCCTCAAATACTATTTTTGACCGTGATAATAAAGCCTTTCTAGATATATCATTTGTAGATGTAAAAGGAGAGGGTAGTGGCTCTGGATTTAACTCTGAGATTCCCGAAATAAGCAAGGCAGAGATAAAATCATTGAAACTAGGAAGATTAAGCATAGAAAGTAGAGAAATGATTTTTACATCTATGGGACATATTAATAAGTTGTATAAAAGCCTTAAATTGCCTAGCATAACTGGGATTTTAGGTAGTGATATTCTTGTAGAATTTGAAGCAGTTATCGACTTTGGAAAAGGTGTTTTATTGCTCTATAAAAATTAGATTTAAAATATTGGTATAAAACACTGATAGTTTTTAAAAAAAGTCTATATTTGCAGACTTAAAAATTTTAAACCGAATTATAATAATTAACGTTAATAAAATTATCAAACATGCGTAACAAAGGAGCGATTATTCTGGTATCAGTGCTGCTTGTATTAATCAGTTTGTATTATTTGTCGTTTACATTCGTAGTTAAGAATGTTGAAAATAATGCAGAAGAATATGCACAGACACGATTCGAAGCGATGAAATTAAAGGTTAACGAGTCTGAAAAATTAAATATACTTGACTCATTGACCAAAAAGTATCTTGATTCTGTTTCCAATAAGGTAGTTTACACTATGCTGAAGAAATACACTTATATGGAGTGTAAAGAAAGAGAATTGAATTTAGGTCTTGACCTTAAAGGAGGTATGAATATTACTCTGCAAATATCTGCAGAAGATGTTATTATTGCATTAGCAAACAATCAGTCTGATTCGACTTTGATTAAAGCTTTGAAAGATGCTTCAAATATCAACTCAGAGCAGTCGGGACAAGATTTTATAAAGATTTTCGGCGAGTCTTATGCTAAGGTTAAAGGGAAAAATTCTCCTGCTTTAGCTTCATTGTTTATTACCACCAGTAATCAGGAAAAAATTACTGTAAAATCAACTGATGATGAAGTGCTAGCATATCTTTCGAGCGAATATGAAGCAGCAATCGAAAATGCATTTGACGTATTGAGAAAACGTATTGACCATTTTGGAGTTGTTCAGCCTAATATTCAGCGTGATGTTGCTGTTAAAGGTGTATTCCATATAGAGTTGCCAGGTATTAAAGATCCAGAGCGCGTAGAAGTTTTGTTAAAGCAAGCTGCTGTACTAGAATTCTGGGAAACTTATAATGCAGAAGATATTTATAGTAAAATGTCTGAAGCAAATGTTTTAATAGCTAGTATCAGAGAAGGTGAAAAGGAAGCTCCTGTAGCTAAAGATAAGGTTGTAGCAGACGATACTAAGCCTGTTGTTGCCGACGAAGTTGTTCTTGACGATGAAGAAATTGTTAAGGATGCCGATACTGCTAAAAAAGTTGTTGAACCTGTAAAAGCAGATACTGCTCAATCAAAAGTAGCTGGTTCATTATTCGAAAGATTAGTTAATCAAATTGGTAAATATCAGATTTATGGTCCAGTAGTTGGTTTCGCAAAAGAAGGCGACATGGAGTCTATTATGGCTGACCTTAACAGAGAATCTGTAAAAAGACTCTTCCCTAAGGACTTAGTTTTTGCATGGAGTTTTAAATCTTTACCTGAAGAGCCTGGTTATTATCAGTTGATTGCTCTTAGAAAAGGAAAAGAAGGTGGTGCTGTATTGGGTGGTGATGTAATTACTGATGCAAAACAGGAATTCGGACAAAGTCAGGCAACTGCTGAAGTAACAATGAGCATGAATGGTGCTGGTTCAACAGAATGGGCTCGTATTACACGCGAAAATATTGGTAAGAGCATTGCTATTGTCCTTGATGGATATGTTTATTCATTCCCTAATGTTAACGACGAAATTAAAGGCGGACGTTCTTCGATTACTGGTGATTTTACCCTCGAAGAAGCTACCGACCTTGCAAACGTGTTGAAGTCTGGTAAAATGCCAGCTCCTGCAAACATTCTTTCTAAAGAAATTGTTGGTCCTACATTGGGTCAGAAAGCTATTGATTCGGGATTGAATTCATTTGTAATTGCTTTCTGCCTAATCCTGATTTATATGGTATTCTATTATGGTAAAGGCGGATTTGTTGCCGATATCGCACTTATAGTTAACATATTCCTTATTTTTGGAGTTCTAGCTTCATTAGGAGCAGCTCTTACATTGCCTGGTATTGCTGGTATTGTTCTTACTCTTGGTATGGCGGTAGATGCAAACGTTATTATCTACGAGCGTATTCGCGAAGAATTACGTGCTGGTAAACAAATTAAAACTGCTGTAGCTGATGGTTACAAACATGCATATTCTGCTATCATCGACGGTAACGTAACAACTTTAATTATCGGTATTGTTTTGGCAGTATTTGGTGTTGGTCCAGTTCAAGGATTTGCTACTACTCTTATTATTGGTATTCTTACTTCATTGTTCTCGGCAATCTTTATCTCTAGAATTATCTTTGTAACAATGATGGATAAAGACAGAAAACTTAGCTTTGGAACAAAAATTACTCAGAATTTATTTACAAATTTGAGTATTAAATTCATCGAGAAACGTAAAATCGCTTATGTTATTTCTGGAACTCTAATCTTAATCAGTTTAATTTCTTTATTTACCAGAGGATTAAATCCTGGTATCGATTTCACTGGTGGACGTAATTATATTGTTTCTTTCAAAGAAACTGTTGAACCTGAGGAGGTTGCTAAAGCTCTCGAAAAAGTTTATGGAGATATTCCTACAGTTAAAACTTTTGGGGCAAGCAATCAGGTTAAGATTACTACTAAATATAAGATTAACGAAAAGGGTGCAGATGATCAAGCAGACTCTCTATTATATGTTGGTTTAAAACCACTTATTAAAGAGGACATCACACTTGATGAATTCTATAGTGATTACCGTCAGACTTCACAAAAGGTAGGACCTACTGTTGCCGATGATATTATGTCAAAGTCTATTGTGGCAATTATCATTTCATTGGTACTTATGTTTCTATATATTCTTTTCAGATTTAGAAAATGGCAATATTCTCTTGGTGCAACTCTTGCTTTGATGCACGATGCAATAATTGTACTTGGAGCCTTCTCTCTATTCTATGGTATTTTACCGTTCAATATGGAAGTGGATCAAGCATTTATCGCAGCTATCTTAACTGTAATCGGTTATTCTATCAATGATACCGTTATTGTGTTTGATAGATTAAGAGAATATTTGGGATTATACAAGAAAAGAGAAATGTCTGGTGTTATGAACGATGCTATTAATAGCACTATTGGTCGTACGTTGAATACATCTTTAACAACATTACTTGTTATTATTGCAATCTTCATCTTTGGTGGTGAGGTTATCCGTGGGTTTACATTCGCATTGTTGATTGGTATCGGTGTAGGTACATATTCTTCGGTGTTTGTCGCAACTCCAATAGCTTACGACTTAATTAAACGTAAGATGAAGAGAGAAGGTAAAGAAATTAAATAATTAGACAAATAGAAAAAAGGGCATTAGCCCTTTTTTTTATGGAAATAACTGAAGATTATTTCTGCTTTGGACTTTCCTGCGATTTTGGCAATCTCCTCAGCAGGCAATGATTTTATCTTAGACACTGATTTAAACTTTGTGAGCAGGGCTTCGATGGTTTTTTCACCTATTCCATCAATTTTATCTAGTTCTGATCCTATAAAGCCCGCGGATCTTTTATCGCGATGAAAGCCAACTCCAAATCTATGTGCTTCATCTCGTGCTTGCTGAATGAGTTTGAGGGATTCAGAGTTTTTATCTAGATATAATGGCACACTATCGCCAGGGAAGTAGATTTCTTCGAGTCTTTTTGCAATTCCAATAATTGCGATTTTATCTCTAAGTAATAGCTTGTCTAGACTTTCCAATGCTGCGCCTAGTTGACCTTTTCCACCATCTATAATAATTAGTTGCGGTAAGTCAGCATCTTCATCGAGCAATCTCTTATAGCGACGATATACAACTTCTGACATGGATGCGAAATCATCTGGGCCTTCTACAGTTTTAATATTATAGTGTCTGTAATCAGCTTTGGAAGGACGTGCATTTTTGAAAACTACACAGGCTGCTACAGGATTTGTTCCTTGAATGTTGGAATTGTCGAAACACTCGATATGTATTGGTAATTCGCTTAGACGTAAATCTCTTTGTAGTGTCTCCATTTTGCGAATTGCATGATGCTCGGGATTCTTGTTTTCGACTTGTTTGTGACGTTCTAGCATAAAGAAATTTGCATTCCTCATAGCAAGTTCTAACGCCTGATATTTATCTCCCTTTTGTGGACATTCAGATTTGGTACCAGCAATTTCGAACTCTGTTTTAAACGGAAGAATTAGATTTTTTACATCGCTTTTCATCAAATTCCTGATTTCGATTATTGCATAAAGCAGCATATCTTCGTCAGTTTCGTCAATTTTCTTTTTTATTTCTACCGAATGCGCTCCTATTATTGCCCCGTTCTGAATGCGCAAATAATTAATATATACCGAATTAAGATCTTTGGTAAAACCGTAAACCTCTGTATTTGAGATGTTTGTGTTTACGATTGTAGATTTACTACGGTAGTTTTCTATTATGTCGACTTTTTCTTTAATTTTTGCTGCCTCCTCAAATTTTAGTTCAGAAGCAAACTGTTTCATTAATCCAGTAAGGTATTGCTGAATAAGGTGCAAGTCACCGTGAAATATCTTGCGAACATCCGAAATCCAAGTTTGATAAACTTCTTCGGAGAGAAATGATTCACAAGGCCCAAGGCAATTGCCAATATGATATTCGAGACATATTTTGAATTTTCCGGCTTTAATATTTTCCTCTGTTAGTGCGAGTGTGCAGGTTCGAAGAGGATACAACTGGCGGATTAAGGATAATAAAGTCTTAATCATATAAACAGAAGTAAACGGGCCAAAATATTCACTACCATCGTTAATTTTTTGTCGTGTGTAAATTACACGAGGGAATTTCTCTTTTTTAATGCAAAGCCAAGGATAAGTTTTATCATCTTTAAGCATTACATTATATTTCGGCTGTATCTTCTTAATAAGGATATTTTCAAGTAGAAGTGCATCGTTTTCCGAATCTACAACTACAAATTCGATATCATGAATTTTCTTTACGAGAAGATTTGTTTTATATGATTGATGATTTTTTACAAAATAAGAGCTTACTCTTTTTCTCAGGTTTCGAGCTTTTCCGACATAAATGATGTTTCCACTTTTGTCCAGATATTTATAAATTCCTGGATTCGGCGGCAATGCTTTTACAATTTCTTCTATATGGCTCTCGGCTTTCACATTGTAAAAATAGTTAAAAATGATGGTTCTTTCAATAATTTTTATTTGGATTAATAACAATAGAAGAGATGCGCTTAATAAACGAATCGTAAGAACTGTTTGTGCTGGATCAAAGATTCTGCATGAAAATCAGGCTGAAAGCCTTATTTATTTCAACCTGATGCCCCCGCATCAGGTTAATAGACATGAATGCCACTTGAGCGCTGAAGGCGCGGATTAACAAACAGAAGAACAACAAACAATTGAACAATAGAACAATAGAACATTCGAACAGAAGAACAATAGAACAACCGAGCTTGCGAGCTCAACGCGATGCGGTGAGCGA
>CAZOHR010000181.1:7403-7648 GCA_964579045.1 uncultured Bacteroidales bacterium
CCGCCTGCTGGCGGAGAGCTCAACGAGATGCAATGAGCGACTTGTGCTGCGCAGTCGAAGTAAGTCGAACTGAAGCTAATAGAACAAAAGAACAAAAGAACATTTGAACAGAAGAACATTAGAACATTAGAACAGAAGAACAACAAACAATTGAACAGTAGAACAATAGAACAGAAGAACGGTTCGTCCGCTAGCTAGCGGATCACCGCATAGCAATAGAACAATAGAATCCGCCGCTGCGGATC
>CAZOHR010000182.1:0-7588 GCA_964579045.1 uncultured Bacteroidales bacterium
TTTCTCCTGTAACCGGAATTACACTTCGCAAATGCCCATTTAGCCCAGCAATTTTAATCTCAGCATTATTGTAATTTGGCAGTGAGACTTTTACCGTAAAATCGTTACTACTCGGGTTCGGATGTACCTGCATGTCAATTTGCTCAAACAGCGGAACTTCGTTGCCAAGTTCTATGTAAATTGTTTTTGTTGCAGTTTTTACACATTCGCCATCGGTAACAGTAACTTGCACATTGTATTCGCCAACTTCTGTGTATGTATGCTCGACGGCGGTTGTTGAGCTTGTCGAAACCCCGCCATCATCAAAATTCCATTCCCAACTATCAACATAGGGGTTGTTATTGTATAAATTCACATCAACATCACCTCCATTTAAGTAAAAAGTATCTGCATAAGTGTTTATGCGTGGTTTTAGATAATCGCAGCCGTTGTCGGGCATGTAGAGCTTTACCATTCCCTTTGTGCGCTTATCAGGAATAGGTGAATCTCCTCCCCAATAACTAAAGTTACCACCAATATACAAAGTGTCACTGAATACCTCTAGTGACAGAATGCTACTGTTAAAGTTGCCACCAATACTATCCCATGATTCACCATTCCACTTCTTAATAAACATTTCCCAACGATTTTCTTCTTCATGATAAAAAACACCGCTACCATTATAATATTCACCTCTGTAGATGGCACTTGATTGAGGATAGACAGTGTTACTACAATAATCTCCTACTGGCATCCAATTAAAACCATCCCAAATTGCAGTTCCATAGGACAATTCATTATCTATATGTGAAAATTCCCCACCAACAAATAACAAAGAATTTATCGTATCTACCATTAGTTCATTAACCTGTCCGTTTGGGACAATGGGAAATGTCTCCCAAGAAGTCCCCCCCAGATATCTACGAACTCCCCAATAGCCTCCTGCATATAGCTCATCGTTAAATACCGCGAGTGCTCTACAGTACATTCCAAAACTTCCTACATTAATCCATTCTGATCCATTATAGGCTGCAATTTTGTCAAAAGCAACACTGCCAATGTGTGCAAAATTACCTCCAATGAACAAGGTGTCGTGGTAAATACAAAAGTCATGAATTTCTCCATCAGCTTGTCCAATACTAGATGATTGCCAATTATTGTCATTCCAAACTGCTAAACGTGCAGTATTAGGGTTCTCGCTTGCTGAATGAAAAGTGCCACCAATATAGATGTTGTCTTTATAACAATGAACTGCATTTACAATACCCCACTCAACTCCATGCTGATATACCCTAATAGTATCTTTGTTCCAACTTGCAACCCCATGAGCCTCAATACTATTTGTATAGGTAAAAATACCGACCATTAACAATATTGAATCTTGATAACTATATATTTGTTTCATTGAGATTGGATTGATTCCTTCAACAGAGACATTCCAAATACTATCAATCCCGTTAAATTCATCACTCCAAACCTGTGTAAATCCAGACTCATATATAACAAATGTTAATATTATCCATACAAATAATTTTTTCATAATAACTAAGTATATAAATAGGCTGCAAATCATTTTTGTAATTTGCAGCCTTGTGTTTTATTGTGTAATTACCATTTTATTAAACAAAGTATCTGGCAATCTCCGAAAAAAGAATGGCATCCTGGGTGCCGTTTTCCATGTTCTTTATTGTGACAGTAGAATTCGCAAGTTCATTTTCTCCAATAATCACAACATAACTTATGTTTTTGTTATTAGCATATTTAAACTGCTTATCGAGTTTGGCTTTTTCGGGATAAACTTCGCAACTAATTCCGTTTTGACGCAATTCTTTTGCAAGTTTTAGGCAAACAGCTTCTTCTTTTTCGCCAAAGTTCACAAATAAAACATCGCTTGATTTTGCAGTATCGTCGGGAAAGGCATCTAGCTGTTCCATTACATCGTAAATACGGTCCGCGCCAAAAGAAACACCCACTCCCGAAATATCTTTCATTCCAAATATTTCGGTGAGATTGTCGTAACGTCCACCACCGCAGATACTTCCTATTGCTACATCATTTGCTTTAACCTCGAAAATTGCTCCGGTATAATAATTTAATCCACGTGCTAGACTTAAATCCAGTTCAACTTTAGTGTTAAGTGGATTAGAATTTAGATATGCAAAAACAGTTTTGATTTCTTCTATGCCTTTTAGTCCAGTTTCGCTATTTGCAAGCATTTTCTCGAGAAATTCTAGACTACCAGCTGTGTCACGTTTGTTTTCCAACACTGGAATAAGCTTTTGAATTGCTTCTTCGGAAAGTTCATTCTTGCGCAATTCTTCGCAAACTTTTTCGGTTCCAATTTTATCTATTTTGTCTATTGCAACAGTAATTGCTACGAATTTATCTGCTTCACCAACAGCTTCGGCAATACCTGAAAGTATTTTTCGGTTGTTGATTTTTATTGTCGTACTTATTTTGAGCTGAGTAAAAATATCATCAATAATCTGCATCAATTCGAATTCGTTTAACAGAGAATTTGAACCAATTACGTCAACATCGCACTGGTAAAATTCGCGATATCTACCTTTTTGTGGTTTGTCGGCGCGCCATACAGGCTGAATCTGAAATCTTTTGAAAGGAAAGCTTATCTCGTTGCGGTGTTGTACAACAAATCTGGCAAAAGGAACTGTAAGGTCGTATCGAAGGCCTTTTTCGGAAATAGCACTTGTAATTTTTGCAATATTTTCAGAATTTAAATCTTCTGTTTTAACATCAGATAAGTAGTCGCCGGAATTCAGAATTTTAAACAAAAGTTTATCACCTTCTTCGCCATATTTTCCCATCAATGTACTCAGGTTTTCCATTGCTGGAGTTTCGATGGGAGAGTAGCCGTACTTTCGGAAAACGGACTGAATAGTTGAAAAAATAAAATTTCTTTTATTCATTTCGGCAGGACCAAAATCTCTGGTTCCTTTTGGTATCGAAATCTGTTGTGCCATTTTTTAAACGTTAAATCTAATGTGCATAATATCACCGTCTTGAACCACATAAGTTTTTCCTTCTACATGGAATTTTCCGGCATTTTTTACAGCATTCTCCGATCCAAGTTCGATAAAATCTTCGTATTTCATTACTTCGGCACGGATAAAACCACGCTGTAGATCGCTATGAATAACTCCAGAAGCTTCGGGTGCAGTCATTCCTTTTTTTATTGTCCAAGCTTTTATTTCTTTAGGCCCAACTGTGAAGAAAGAATGCAAGTTAAGCAAATCATAAGCGGCGCGAATGATGGTGTTAACACTTGGTTCTGAAAGGCCATAATCTGTGAGAAATTCCTGTTTTTCTTCGTCAGTTTCGAGATCTGCTATATCTGATTCTAGAGCGGCAGCAACGGTAAGAATTTTCACATTTGGGTCTGTAATGTAGGCTTTAACAGCATCTACATATTTGTTTCCAGTAGAAACCGATGCCTCGTCAATATTGCAAACAAACATTACTGGTTTGGCAGTGAGTAGAGATAAATCGGCGATATGCTTTTTGTCATCTTCTTTAACAGGTGCAGTTCTAACATTCTGCATATTTTCGAGATGGTCGAGGTAAACTTTTAGAACTTCAATAGCAGCTTTTGCATCTTTGTCACCTGTTTTTGCAAGTTTCTCCATGCGGATAATCTTCTTATTTACAGATTCCAAGTCTTTTACTTGCAATTCCAAATCTATTGTTTCAATGTCACGTACAGGATTTACCGAACCGTCAATATGTGGCAAATTATCGTCGTCAAAACAGCGTAGTACATGTATTATTGCATCAGTATTTCGAATATCGGCTAAAAATGTATTTCCAACGCCTTCGCCATTACTAGATCCTTTTGTTAATCCAGGTATGTCAATGATATCAACCGTTGCAGCTACTAGCTTTTCGGTTTTTTGAAATTTTTCGAGTTGTTTTAATCTAGAATCGGGAACATTTATTACTCCGATATTTGATTTATTACTTGAAAAAGCAAAACTTGTTGTTTCTGCTTTAGTGTTCGACATACAATTAAAAACCGTGGTTTTTCCACAATTTGCAATACCTATAATTCCACAATGTAATCCCATTACTATATTTTTTTATGCACTGCAAAAATAATATTTTTCAGGGAAATTTATTGCATTATTGTTGCTTATTGAGCCCTCCTAATTTAATCGGATAATTTATGATACAACAATCAGAAATTTTGCAATAGATTTCTTTAATTGTGTAATCTATTTGGTTTTGATGTGTCGTACTTTTAGAGTGTTGCGAAAACTCTTTTGCGACCTTAAAATGTAAATATGAGAACGAATGCAGAATTACAAAAAGATGTTCAGGAAGCAATCAGATGGGAACCATCGTTGAATGCTGCCGAGATTGGCGTAACCGCTAAAGATGGGGTAGTATCATTAACTGGAGTTGTTGATAGCTATGGGAAGAAACTCGAAGCAGAAAATGCTGCCAAAGCAGTAAATGGTGTTATGGCAATTGTCGAAAAAATTGAAGTGAGATTTGCTGATGAATGGAATAAAACTAATGCTGAGATTGCCTTAGATGTATTAAATTCTTTGAAAGCCAATTGGTCGGTACCAAATAATATGGTAACTGTTAAAGTTGAGAAAGAGTGGGTTACATTGGAAGGTGAATTGTCGTGGAATTATCAAAGAGATGCTGCAAGAAGTGCCGTTATAAATCTACGTGGAGTAAAAGGTGTGACAAATAATATTACTATAAAGTCGGAATCTAGTAATGCAATTGAGAAAAAAGATATTGAAGCAGCCTTAGAGAGAAGTTGGGCAATGAAAGGGAGTACCATAAATCTCAACGTTGATGGAACTAAGGTTATTCTAACTGGAACTGTTCATTCGTGGTATCAGAAAGATGAAGCTGGACGTATTGCATGGAAAACACCAGGAATCTGGAATGTGGAAAACAATCTGATGGTTGACTCTTTTTATAATATTAAGTAGCTAATTCAATTTCGTAGGGCTTTCCAATTGTGGTTTAGCCCTTTGTTGCTTTCTTTTCATTTATTGGGCTGGTTAATAGGATTCGGATGATTATTTGTTGTTAAAGTTTGATTTTTCATAATTATTTAGGTAGGTGGTAGTAGTAGTCGGTAGGTGGTAGTAGGTAGTTGTGGGGGTTTTGCATCCCGAAGAATAAAAAATCTACGATTTTTGTCATTCTTCGAGGATCCTCGTTAAAAGAAGAAATTGCTTTGCAGTTTTTCGTTAACGAGTCTGTTAAAAATGCAAATTGCATTATTGTAAAATACAACAAGCAATTTCTATTTTAACGGGATAGCCGCTGCCGCTAATTGAAATTCCACTTTTGTAACATAAAGCAGAATCTCAAACTTACAACAATCCACACCGACCACCGACTACAAATTTTACCGATTACCTAAGGTGGCTGAGGGTTTTAACTTTGTTGAGGGCTTCGCCGTTGTTGCTTTACATTTTTATAAAAGAGAAAAATGCTATGTTTGCAAAAACTCAGTCACATAGCGCTAGCAACAAAATGTCTCGAAGCCACCGATTTCACCAGAGACCTAAATAGTTGCGATTTTTCGATAAATTATTCTACAGCACTCAACCTTTTTTGGAAATTTACGTTCTTTATTAAACTACGATTGTTTATATCGTGCAATATTGTGTTTTGAAATATTGTTTTAATAATGTAAATTTGTAAAAAAATTATTATGAATAAGCGACTGGTAATAATTTCGGCACTGTTAATTTTGGCAATTTATCTAACATCGTGTGGTGGTGGAAGTACTGGGCCTGAGCAAAATCCAGTTATGTACGGTTTGATAAATTCTACCAATTGGCGTAGTCCCGATCCACGTGCAGTGCTAACAGATCATAGTATTAAAGTATATGGAACTTCAGCAAATGGTCAAACAATTATTATAAGCATTAATACAGGTGAAATTGGTGAGTATACTTTGAGTGCCACTAATGGAAATTATGCCGAGTTTATTCCAAATATGAGCACTGGAGCTGCCAGATATTCAACCTCAAATAACGAAAATGGAACAGGCTTTGTTCGAATTTCTTCAATAAACGAAGAGGCGAAAACGATGAGTGGGACTTTTAGTTTTAAGGCATATCGCACATCTGACAATACTTTTAAAACTGCTAGTGATGGTGTTTTTACAAATGTTCCTTATCAATACTACAACACAACAGATACTACAGAATTTGAAAATATCTTTATTTTTGCTGATGCCAATAGATCATGGAATGCTGCTACTATTACTGCATTTAGAAACGATACTGCTTTGATTGTTGTTGGCGAATGTGATAGGGCAGAGGCGTGGCAAAGTATTACTATGTGGATGTCGCCTACTATTACTGCTGGTGTTCATTACATTACTGCAGAAGGTCCAGTTTATGCAAAATTTCAACAAGGATTTTACGAGTTTCCTGCGGTTAATGGGTCTATTACTATTATAGAAAACAATAGCATCGAAAAGAAATTGCGTGGAACATTTTTCTTTAACTATCTTGATAATACCAATGAGACCCAGTCAATCTCAGGCGGACAATTCGAGGTCCAATATGAAGATTTGACGATTGTCGAGTAGATAATTTCAATTATAAAGACTCTTTTAAGGCTGCTTTTCTGAGTGGCCTTTCTTTTTTGTGGGGTACTAAAGATTCCTTCATCTAGCTAATAAAAAAACAGCCACCTGTTTGGGTAGCTGTTAGTATTGAGATAGTTGATTTATTATAATTCCAATTTGTCTGCGCCTTCGCATTCGTAAAGAGCCATCATTGCATTAAAGAATTCATCATAGATTTTTTCCATTTCTGCTTTGTTTTCTTCTTCAAATTTTTTCATTTTTTCTTCAGCGTCTTTGTCATCTTTGTACTTTTCAGTCATCTTCTTTTCAAATTCGTCGAGTTCTTTTGAAAGAGTCTTTAATTCTTCAACTTCTTTGTCATCAATCTTTTGATCTTCAGCAACCTTCTTTGCTACTTCGGTGTACTTTTCGATCTTTTTCATCATTTCTTTAGCATCAGCTTCTGGTCCACCACAAGATGCGAGAGTTAAAACAAAAGCAGCAAGGCTTAATAAAATTGCAATTTTCTTCATAATCATAAAAAATTTAGTAATTAATATTTCGGTTGTAAAGATATTAAATTTTTGAAAACAGACAAAGTACAGAGTTTAATGTGCAAGAAGTTTAAAATAGTAACTACATTTTTCGATTTCTCTATCTATTATACCAATGGTAATGCCTGCCTCATAAACAAAAAAAGACCGTCTCTAGAGACAGTCTTTTAGTTAAAACAACAATTAAATGTTATTCTAATTTGTCAGCACCTTCGCATTCGTAAAGAGCCATCATAGCGTTGAAAAATTCATCATAAACTTTTTCAAGATCTGCTTTGTTGTCTTCTAAATACTTGTCAACTTCAGCTTTTCCTTCTTTGTCATCTTTGTATTTTTCTTCCATTTCTTTTTCAAAATCTTCTAACTCTTTACCAACGTTTTTGAGTTCAGTGATTTCTTTTTCGTCAAGTTTTTTGTCTTCAGCAGCTTTTTTAGCAACTTCAGTGTACTTTTCGATTTGTTTGATCATTTTTTTAGCGTCAGCTTC
>CAZOHR010000183.1:0-7574 GCA_964579045.1 uncultured Bacteroidales bacterium
AGCAATATAATAAGCAAAAATAACATACAGCCAGATTGAAAATCCTCCATTTGTAATACCTGCAAGTAATTTAGCAGGTCCGCTTACAAATGCTACACCTACAAGAATTAATAGTATAAGCGTAAAGAATCTTAAAAATATTTTCATTGGTTTACCCAAATACTTACCAACGAGTTCGGGTAGACTAGCACCATTATTTCTTAGTGACAGCATTCCAGAATAATAATCATGTGTGGCACCCATAAAGATACAGCCAATTACAATCCAAACATAAGCCATAGGACCAAAAGCAGCACCCAATATTGCACCGAAAATAGGGCCTAATCCAGCAATATTCAAAAACTGAATAATAAAGATTTTCCAAACTGGCATAGGCATAAAGTCAACGCCATCATTAATTGCAATAGCCGGAGTAACAGCATTGGCATTGATACCAAAACGACGTTCAGCAAATCTGCCGTATATAAAATATCCGGCAACTAGAATTGAAATTGAAACTACAAGTGTTATCATACGAAAAGTTTTAAGTTCGCCCTTCGACTCCGCTCAGGGAACTCACAGTTTTAAGTTCGGAGTTTTAAGTTTTAAGTTCGGAGTTCGAAGTTCGAAGTTATGTTTTAATTTCTTATTTTTAATTTATCATAAAGTCCAATATCTCTAAGAGCAATATAATCAGGCGTTCTTAGTAACTCAGAATTATAAGTTAGCTCCTCTCCTGTTTCTAGATTTAAAACATTACCTCCAGCGGCTTTAAGAACAGCATGTCCAGCTGCGATATCCCACTCAGATATTGAACCTATTCTGGGGTAGATATCCGCTTTCCCTTCTGCTACCAAACAAAATTTTAAGGAGCTACCAATATTAACAGTTTCTGCATCAGAAAATAGTTTATTTAATCCTTCTAAATAAGCTGAAGTTTCAGGATTTAAGTGTGATTTGCTGGCAACTATTCTTGTTTTATTAGGTTTATAACAAGGAATTTTAAATTCTTCACTTGGCCATGTGGACGAATCAAGCATAAACGCTCCTGTTAGTATATTTCCATAGTATAGAGTATTTTTGGCAGGAGCATAGACTACGCCTTCAACCACTATATTATTAACAACTAGAGCAATATTTACTGTAAATTCATCTTCATTTTTAACAAATTGCTTGGTCCCATCCAAAGGATCGACAATCCAGAACTTCTCGAGATTTTTACGCTCCTGATAATTCATATTAACTGATTCTTCACTGATTACAGGAATACCTGTAACTTGAAGTCCCGCGATGATAATATTATTTGAAGCAATATCTGCGTCAGTAACTGGAGAATTGTCTGATTTATATTCAGTTTCATAGTTTTGACGGTAATACTTCATTATCTCCTTTCCTGCTTTAATGGAAAGTGGAATAATAATATCCTTATTTTGATTTTGAATCATACAAATAAAAGTTTGCTAGAATACTGCCACAATTATCTTAGTTATTCCTCACAACATTTGTTGCAGATGCTTGAGCCATTGGAGTAACAATAATATCATTTATGCAAACATGAGTTGGCCTTGTTATGAGATATAGAATAACATCGGCAATATCAGCGGCATAAAGTGGTGTTAGTCCTTCGTAAACTTTATCAGCTTTAGCTTTATCACCATGAAAACGAACTGTCGAGAATTCGGTATCAATCATTCCTGGAGCAATTTGCGAAACTTTAATTCCATGAGGCAGCAAATCGATTCGCATTGCTTTAGTTAAAGCATCAACGGCATATTTCGAAGCACAATACACATTACCATTAGGATATACTTCTTTACCAGCAATAGATCCAATATTAATTATATGTCCTGTTTTACGTTCGACCATAAAAGGAGCAACTTTTTTTGTGAGATAAAGCAGTCCCTTAACATTTGTATCAATCATTTGATCCCAGTCGTTTAAATCACCTTCTTGAATAGGCCCTAAACCAGCAGCCAAACCAGCATTATTGACTAGAACATCTATTTTTTTAAACTTTTCGGGTAAGCTGTCTATCGCATTACTAACGGCATTATTGTCGCGAATATCAAAGTTAAGAATAACAACTTCTGCCAAGGTAGACGCTTCAATTTCACTCTTCAAGTTCTCGAGTCGTTCGATTCTACGACCTGTGATAATCAAATTGTAACCATTTTCTGCAAGTAGAATTGCTGTAGCTTTACCAATTCCTGCTGTAGCTCCTGAAATCAATGCTAGTTTTTTCATCATAAAGTATTTTAAAACAATGATGTAAAATTATACATATTTAGCAAAATGTTTCATAATAATTAATAAAAAAAACACCCTAATCATAGACCAGGGTGTTTTCTAATTCGTAATTATTCCGAAATAAACCTCTTTGCCGCCACATATTCCTGTGGACAGATGAAGATTTTTGTGTCAGGCATTATAGTATAACCTTTTCCTTCTGGATTATACTTTTCGAATAAGTCAACAACTTTACCAGCATATTCACTTATATTCATATTGTCGAGCCAGTCGAGTTCGCGTACATTTATCAAATCTGAATCTTTAAAATTGAAACAGGTAGCACTTTGTTGTGTATTGAGAGTAATCTGTCCCCAATTCTCGAAGAAACGGCTTGTATTCTTCAACATCAACTTAAAATGTATAGTGTGATTTACATTTAGATATGGAGAATTGATATATCCAATTTTTTCTGCCTTACACAACTTCTCGAATTTCTGAATCCAGAACCAATATCTTGGATTATCCTGATGAATAAAAGGAAAAATATTACAGTTTAAATTATAGTCACAATGTCCAAAAGCAATGTTTTTAAATTTTGGATGCTTAAACCTAATTATTTCTTCTAGATTTGAGTATGAATCATTATTTTCAATAATTGGAATAACTTCATCAAAACGGAGATCCACATTATCATCTAAGAACTTCTTTAAGATTTCTACTGAGTTACAATTTGAAAGAAAAATGCATTTAAACTTAATATCACCAACTGAGTGTAAGGCTTGAATATCGTCAAAATACCTATTGTTTCCGTACTCATTAATCCTGAAACCAAGCCAAGATTTGAGAATCTTTACTTTATGTTTATTTATCAAGCTTACAACTTTATCTCTATAGTCGGACTTGTACTTATTGGTATCATTTTGTTTAAAGTCAATGATACTGTCTTCGAAGTCGAAACATGATACAGTGTTTTGTTCTGCAAGTTGACGATGAAATTCAACAAATGAATCTTCCTTAAATTTTACAAACTGGTACGAAGTAATCATAGTTTATTTTGTGTTAATGGTTTCCTCCACATTCTTTCGGAATATTTTTAGAGCCAACAAAGATAATAGGTAAGTAATATAAATCATCACCGGCCACGCTAAAAAGCTAATAATTTCTTTAGTGTATTCCATAAGGCACAAAATTAATAAGTTATTTCATTTTTATCAATAATTTCTTCACGAGTTATTTTATTTTTATTAATCGCTCTCCAGGCAATGATTATATAAGCCAAAACGAATGGGATTAATAAAGAAACATAGCTCATTGTTTTAAGTGTAAACAGAGAAGAACTAGCATTTGTTATTGTAAGTGAACTCTGAATATCGTGTGATGAAGGATAAAACGCAGTATTATTATAACCAGCAATTAATAGAACTGCCAAAACTGTAAAAACAGTTCCAGGAGCAGCAAACCAAAAGCCTTTGTCGTAACTTTTTTTACCAAAAACAGTCTTTAAAATCCCAAATAAAACTGCTACTACCCCAACAAGAAATAATGCTAGGACAGCAGGCATTGCAAGAAAGTTATGAAGGTACTTATATTTTTCCATTGAAATAATACCGTTAGCATCTACCGCAAAACCGTCTTTTAACAACAACCATCCAACGAATGAAAGAAAGAATACCAAAAATGGAATTGTATTCAATAGTAATTGTTTTTTTGATCGTTTATACATCTCTTTATGCTCGACAGTCATCATAAAATACAACAAGCCTAAGATTCTAGCGAGGAAGAAAATAGCTAGACCGAGAGCGACATTATGCCAATTTAGCACGGCTTCTAATCCTCTTGCATCACTGTGCCAAGTAACATTTCTCATATCATTAACCGAAAATTCTGCACCATTAAAAAAAGTACCAACTACAGTTCCTATTAGAATTGTACCTAATAAACCATTGATAAAGAGTAGAACTTCAAAAAACTTATGTCCAAAAACATTACCAGCTTTAGATCTAAATTCGTAGGATACTGCCTGAATGGTAAATGCAAGTAACAAGGCTGTCCAAGCCCAGTATGCGCCTCCAAAACTAGTGGAATAGAACAATGGGAAAGAGGCAAAAAATGCACCACCAAAGGTAACTAGGGTAGTAAAAGTAAATTCCCATTTACGACCAAGAGTATTTACAAGCATTGAACGTTCGTTTTCGGTTTTACCAATTGTATAGATTAGAGTTTGACCTCCTTGGACAAACAGTAAGAATACAAGTAAAGCTCCAAGTAAAGACACTAAAAACCACCAGTATTGCTGGAAAAATAAATATGTCATTTGTGCTGTTATCATAATTCGTTTCCTCCTTCAATTTCAGGTTTTGCAGGTCCTGTTTTAATAAATTTAATCATTATACTTACCTCAGTAATTAAAAGTGCAGTAAAGATGAAAGCAAAAATCCAGAAAGTTATCTGTACAGATGTGCTCGAAATGTTTGTCACGCCAGCGCTTGCTGTCATCAAATCTTGAATTACCCATGGTTGACGACCTACTTCAGCAACTATCCAACCAGACTCAGATGCAATAAATGCCAACGGTATTCCAAGAATTCCAAGATAGTAAAGTAGCTTCGAGAATTTGAACTTTTCAATTTTATTTTTCATGGCTAACCATCCGAAGATTATAAACATTAAGATAAACATCGTACCCAGAATAACCATAATGTGGAAACTATAGAAAACCAGTGGCACATGTGGAACAACTTCAGAAGGAGCTTTAATATATGAATAACCAAAATGAGGAAAATTCTTTTCAAACTTTGCTAACTCAACAGCGGCAAGCTCGGAATCTCCTGCTTTTTTTGCAGCTTTATAGGCTATCAGAGCATTCATTGAAGAGTCTCCCAGAGCCATTCTTTCCTCTACCGATAAAATATCTTTATTTGGATCACCATTTACAATATCGTTAATACCTGGCACATACGACTTTGTATCATAGTCAATCAAAAAGCTTAACATTCCTTTAAATCCGACTTTAAACAGAAAAGGATCTTCATCATTTTCAAGTGTTTTCTTTGGATTTAGAATTCCAAAACCTATAAGTTCAACGCCATCACCGCCATCGTACAAACCTTCCATTGCTGCGAGTTTCATTGGCTGATGTTTTGCCACTTCAACAGCTGAACCGTGTCCAGTGAAGATTGTTGCTAATATGGCTATCAAACCGAACACTGATGAAATTATAATGCTACGTTTTGCCATTAGCGTTTCGCGCTTCCTCAAAAGGAAATACGAACTGACCCCAATAACAAATAACGCAGCTAAAACATAACCACTGCTGACGGTGTGAAGAAACTTATTAATTGCTACAGGTGAAAACAATACATCCCAGAAATTAACCATCTCGTTACGAGCAGTCTCTGGATTAAATTTCATACCTGCTGGGAATTGCATCCAAGCATTAGCAACTAAAATCCATAATGCTGAAATATTGGCACCAAGAGCTGTGAGCCAGGTTGCAGTAAGATGAAATTTCTTACTGACCTTATTCCAGCCGAAAAACATTATTGCAATAAAAGTTGACTCCATAAAGAAAGCCATAATACCTTCTATTGCCAATGGTGCACCAAAGATGTCGCCAACAAACCATGAATAATTTGACCAGTTGGTACCAAATTCAAATTCGAGAATTAACCCAGTGGCAACTCCAACTGCAAAGTTTATCCCAAAGAGTTTCATCCAGAATTTTGTAGTGCGTTTCCATTCTGGATCACCAGTTTTCACATAGATAGACTCCATTATCGCAATGATAAACAAGATACCAAGCGTAATAGGTACAAAAATCCAGTGAAACATAGCAGTTAAGGCAAATTGTGCCCTAGACCAATCAACTAATGACGGGTCAATGTTTAACAGTAGCTGTGTCATTTTGTGAGGTTTTAATTAATTCATTTATTACGTGTTCACTTCTTTGTTCGTCTGTTTCGAAGTTTGTTTTTAGATGATTAGGAAAAAAGATAAACTTTACCAAAATAAAAACAACAAAGCCTTTAATGAGGATAATTAGCCACATCTGTCTTCCCCAACGAGGCATATCTCTAAAGCCCTCGTAGTAAAATCTTACGACTCTTTTAAATATATTCATTTTTTTATTTATGCTTTTCGGTACAAATATACTAATATGATATAATATTCAAAACTTTTATTGATTTTTTTTATTTCTTTTTGCAAAATGTTTAGGATCACCTTTATCTCCATATCCGATAATATCGCCAGCCATCTCAATTTGTTTCTCTAGATTCCTGATATAATCATCGGTTTCGGGAACAATCTGAGGTTTTCCTTTGTAGAGATTATAATTCTCGTGATATTTAACCGGAGTAATATTTGGCATAATAACATTAGCGCCAACACGAATACCTTCTTCTCTCCCATCAGGATTTATAGCTTGCAATGCTGTAGCTGATGCAATATTTACATCTTTCATAAGTATTCGCAAAATTGCAATCATTTTAAGAGTAAGAAAATATCTATCTTCAAGTGGCATGAGTAAATCTTTATGTTCATAAAGAGGAGTATCTTCATGTTCGATGTATGGTCCCATTCCACACATATCAATATCTAATTCTTGCATAAAAAGCAAATCATCAGCAAGGTCTTCGATTGTTTGAAAAGGCAGACCTATCATCACACCCGTTCCAGTCATATATCCAGCGTTTTGCAAATCTCGCAAGGATTGAATACGTTTGTCAAAATCATGAGTCCCATCATTTGGATGAATTTTGTAAAACAAATCACGATTTGAGGTTTCAATTCTAACCAAATAGCGAGTAGCACCAGCATCAAACCATCTTTTCAGGGTTTCGGGAGTTTGTTCACCTAATGAAAGTGTTATTCCTGGTTTCTCATCTCCAAGCTTTGATATCTGAGAAAGAAGACTTTCAATTTTGTCAACAAATTCCTCATCCTGTCTCTCGCCAGCTTGAATAACAATTGAGCCCCACTGTCTGCTTATTGCATACTGAGCCGCTTGAATAACTTCGTCGTCAGTCACTGTGTATCTTTCAATATTTCGGTTTCCTTTTCGTATTCCGCAGTAAAAACAATTTTTTGTGCAAATATTTGACAGCTCGATAAGTCCTCTGAAATAGGTAGAATTTCCTACATATTGAGATTTTATCTCTGCTGCTTTTTTAAATATTTGCTTAGTTTCTTCTGCACTGGCACTTAATAATAAAACAAGATCATCTTTAGATAAGATGTCTTTATTGAGGACTTCAGCAATTGTTTTATTCATAAATTTATGATAACAAGCCCAAAGATAACAAATAAAACTTAAAATTGTTCAAGAATAAACCAAGTTTTTATTCCAAACATTGCAGGATAAATTA
>CAZOHR010000184.1:0-7496 GCA_964579045.1 uncultured Bacteroidales bacterium
TATTTTTATTTCGTCGCCGCCTATGTTTCCCTTTGCTAAAAGTCATTTCGAGCTGCAAATTGTGAAGCAGTTTGCAGTGAGAAATCTTTGGAGGGACGGGTTATACCAATTGTAATAATAAAACAGTCCAATAAGATTTAACAAATTAACAATTATTCTGCTTCAATTTCTATCTTTGCAAAAAAAATACAAATTGTATAACACAGCTCTGCTAAATAACGGAATCAGGATTATCCATAGGCATGTTGAATCGGACGTGGCTCATTGTGGCGTAATTATCAACACTGGAACGCGCGACGAAGATTTTAATCAACACGGGATTGCTCATTTTACCGAGCATATGATGTTCAAAGGAACAAAAAAACGCAAAGCATATCATGTGTTAAGCAGAATGGATGATGTTGGAGGTGAAATCGATGCTTGGACAACCAAAGAAGAAACTGCAATTTCGGCTAGTTTTTTACACGAATTTTATGAACGCGCGATAGAACTAATGAACGATGTACTCTTTCATTCTTCATTCCCACAAAAGGAAATGGAAAAAGAAAAGGAAGTTATTATTGACGAAATAAACTCATACAAGGATTCTCCTGCTGAAAATATCTTTGACGATTTCGAGGATCTGATTTATCCCGGCCATTCGCTTGGACGTAATATTCTCGGAACAAAGAAATTGCTCGAGAAATATACCGACAAAGACATCAAACGATTTATAACAGAGAAATACAATACCGATCAGATGGTTTTTTGTTCTATCGGGAACATTAAATTCGAAAAATTATTAAAATATTGTAATAAGTATTTTGGTGAGAATCCCGAAAATAAAAGATTGTTCTTGCGCACTCCATTTGTTGGTAATGTAGCTGTAAACAAGACTGTTAAGAAAAACACACATCAAGCTCATTGTATTTTAGGAACCTATGCTTATCCGTTTAATGACCCTAAGCGATTGCCACTTTTTTTACTAACCAATATGCTGGCAGGACCAGGAATGAACTCACGTCTTACCATGTTATTACGCGAGAAAAAAGGCATATCATATAATATTGAGGCAAATTATTCTCCTTATGAGGATACCGGAAATTTTAATATTTATTTTGGTTCCGACAAGGAGAATCTAGAGCTTGCAAAAAGTACAATTTTTAAGGAGTTAGATTCTCTAAAAACTAAAAACCTTGGACCAGTGCAGATGGCTAAAGTTAAGAAACAACTTATTGGTCAGATTGCTATAGGTAGCGAAATACATTCCAATGTACTTCTGTCGATGGGTAAAACATATCTTATTTACAATCAGGTAGAAACACTTAAAGAGACGGTTAAAGAGATTAACTCGGTTACTGCCACACAGATAGCTGAAGTGGCAAACGAGATTTTTGATCGCGACAAGTTCTCAACTTTAATTTATCTGTAAAAATGACTAAATTAGGAAAATTAAGCAGCGAATTTATTGAGACTTTTGGGATTTCCGATGACGAAATTCTAAATGCTCTAGCAAGAGAAACATCTCTAACACAGCTGCATCCACGTATGCTTTCTGGTCTATACCAAGGAAATTTACTTAATTTTATCGTTAAACTGGTTAATGCAAAGTCAATTCTCGAGATTGGTACATATTCTGGTTACTCAGCAATTTGTATGGCTCGTGCACTTCCCGAAGATGGAAAACTTATTACCCTCGAGATAAATGACGAAATTGACTGGCTATCCTCAAAATACTTTCAGATGGCTGGACTATCACATAAAATTGAAGCTATTACTGGCGATGCGCTCGAAATTATTCCAAAATTAGATTCAGAATTTGATTTGGTTTTTATTGACGCTGACAAAAGGGAGTATCTTAATTATTACAATCTTGTTTTCCCAAAAGTAAAATCTGGAGGACTAATTATCGCCGATAATGTATTGTGGGACAATAAAATCTTTATGCCAGTTGATTCAAACGACCACATGACCAAAGGAATAATTGAATTTAACGAGTTTGTTCGCATAGATAAACGCGTCGAAAAAATTATCTTGCCAATTCGAGATGGATTGATGCTGGTTAGGAAGGTGTAGCGCTGGACCTGACCTGTCAGCGTCAGCGGGTGGGGCTAAGGCAGGGCAAGACCTGACAGCGTCAGCGGGTGAGGCAGGGCTTGACCTGACAGTGTCTAGGAGGGCAGATGCGGGCAGGGTTAGACCTGTCAGCGTCAGCGGGCAGACAGAGCAGAGACTTGGGAGTTACGAAAAAAAACCACGAATCCCGAACCTAGAACTGATAATATTTTTATCTTCGCACCGAAATTCAATATGCGAAAACTTCTTTCTATAGGACGACGGACAATAATTGCCTTAGCTGATTGGTTTTACAAGCCTTTCAGTCGCTTTGTGCCACAAGTAACTTTCCGATATGGCTTTACGGGAGGATTAAATACTGCATTAGATATCTTTTTGTACTTTATCTTTTACAATTTTGTGTTCGATAAACAAAATTTCGATTTGTTTTTCATTACTTTTTCGCCTCACATCGCAGCATTTTTATTTGTATTCCCGATAACTTTTACAACTGGTTTTATGCTGGCAAAATATGTCACTTTTACTCAGTCATCTTTCAGAGGACACAAACAGCTTTTTAGATACGCACTTACGGTCGTTGGAGCAATTGGATTAAACTACGTTCTGCTTAAATTATTTGTTGAATATTTTCATTTTTGGGCTACTTTTTCGAAAATACTCACAACTGTACTAGTCGTAATTTATTCATATTTTGTTCAGAGGTATTTTTCTTTTAATGTAAAGAAAGAGGCGAAATAAACGGTAGATTTACCATGATGATTTCAATATCCAAACAAGTAATTTGATGTAATAACTCGTTTTACTTTTGTTCCTTTAATATCTTTTCCCGCCATTCCTTTCTATTTTTTTTATACTGAGATAAACTAATAAATGGTCCATTCTCTGCCTCCTGTACCATATCTTTAAAATCTTCAATAGTAATTTCAGTATTCTGATCATCAGGCTTTGTCCAGTCTATTTTCGTTTTTTCGGCTTGAGTTGACATATTCTCTATTTCTTTTTTTACAATTATAGAGCAAAATTACAGAATATATTACTCAGTATCGATAAAATTTAACATAGCGAAATTATTTGACAGATGTTGAAAATATCTGGTTGTGTTTTTTGTTATTAAATAAATACCATACAAATTTTAAGCAGTTAAATATTTTTTTAATTTTACTGATAAATTATTTCAAAACACTTTATAAAATTCTATACCATGAAAATAAAAAAGACTGCCGGATTCTTGACAATTAAGTTATTATTGCTGGTGTTTTTTAGTAGCTTTTGTATTAATCAAACTTTTGCTCAGGATAAATTACCCAAACTAATAAAGAAGTTATCTCCATCTATTGTCTCAATTGTAACATACGACAAAAAAGGGGAGAGTTTGTCGCTTGGAAGCGGGTTCTTTATTAATGAAACTGGAAGTATTATAACCAATTGCCACGTTCTAGATGGCGCTTATAGTGCTGATGTAATAACAAATAAGGGTGAAACATTAAAGATAAAATCGGTGCAGGCATATAATTTAAATGCTGACATCGTTATGGCACAGGTGGAAACCTCAGATGGAAAACAGAAATACTTAAAACTCTCGCACAAAATTCCAGAAGTTGGCTCTAAGGTTTTTGTTATTGGTTGCCCACATGGATTTGAGAATACTGTTTCCGATGGCATAGTTTCATCAGTTCGAGAAGTTGGTGATTATGGAAGTGTTATCCAAATTACTGCGCCAATATCACCAGGCTCGAGTGGCTCACCAGTTATTAATATGCATGGTGAGGTAATTGGCGTCGCGACATTTCAATATGTCGAAGGTCAAAATCTTAACTTCTCTATTCCTGGCGAAATTATTCAGAAACTCGGACCAGACAGAAATCTTACACTTGCAAAATGGCAGGATGCAAAAGATGACGATCCAGAAACAATCGTCGAAACTCTTGCTTATGATGGTCTAAAATATCTTATGAGCGAAGACTATCCCGAAGCTTTTGAGTGTTTTCGACAGATTGATGCGATGATGCCTGATGTTGCCGAAGTGAAATATATCTTGGGATTTTGCCAGCAGTATCAATACAATTATTCTGACGCAATTGACTTCTACAACGATTGTATTAAACTGGATTCTGAATACTCAGACGCATATTATCAACTCGGCGAAGTTTATTTCTCGATGGAAAAATATAAAAAGTCAGTGGAGTATTGTGATAAGGCTATTGAGATCAATTCAACCTATTCTAAAGCCTATGAACTGAGGGCATCAGCAAAAGAGAAAACTGGAGATATTGATGGCGCAAAATCTGATTATAAACTTGCATCAAAGTATAAAGTTGAAGAAGAAGATAGCGAAATAGTAGCAGATAAATCAGACGGGGACAACAAAAACAGTATTATTAACAAGTCGAAAAAACAGCGAAAGGGTGTTTTTAGCGATTATGTAAGTGGGAATACACTCAAATTTAAACCAATAAATCTGGGGCAAAGGATTAGCAACTTTGTAAATAAAGTAAATGAAGAATACAATTATCCAAGTGTGATTAGCTATGAGGGAGAATATGTGAATGAGCTTTACCATGGATATGGCATTTTAACATATTCCACTGGGGAAGTTTATAAGGGCGATTTTGTGGAAGGAAATTTTAGTGGAAATGGAACTCTCACATATCCAAACGGAGAATTTTATTCCGGAGGTTTTTTAAATGGCAAATGTCACGGTTACGGCACATATACATTTCCATCGGGAGAGAAATATGAGGGTGAATATAAGGACAACGTGCGTAGCGGAAAAGGGAAGTACACATTTCCATCAGGCGAAACATATACTGGCGATTATTTAGATAATCACCGCAATGGTGAGGGCGAACTTATTTTTGAAAGTGGCGATAATTATAAAGGCGGATTTAAAAACGACCAGTATGATGGCTATGGTGTTTATAAATTTAGCATGGGCGATGTTTATGAAGGCGATTTTGTAAATGGCTCTTTCCATGGTCAAGGAACATATACTTATGCCACTAAAGAAAAATATACAGGCTCCTACGAAAATAACGAAAGAAATGGTTTTGGTACATATACATTTCCTTCAGGCGAAAATTATGTAGGCGATTTTAAAGATGGAAAATATCATGGTTATGGAACATACATCTATGCCAACGGCGACAAATATGTGGGTAGATATGAAAATGACATGAAAAATGGTAAAGGAAAATACACATTTAATAGTGGAGAAATCTACGATGGTGAATTTAAAGATAATAAAAAAGAAGGAAAAGGAACTTTGACTTTCCCTTCTGGCGAAAAGTATATCGGCGAATTCAAAGATGATACTTATAACGGACATGGCACATATTTCTACTCATCGGGCGAAAAATACACAGGTGAATTTAGAAATGGGGAAGTTTACGGAGAATAATTAGGAGACAAATCACTAAATAAATAATTTTTGCCGAAAAAATTAGCAATTCCCTAATCTTTGAAAGCAGATAATAAGAATTAACAGCATTATATGTCACAGAAAATAGCAATTATTGGGTTTGGAGCTGCAGCAATAGGTTTTATCCAAAAAATCAAAGATCATGATTTCGAAATTCATGTTTTTGAAAAGAGTAAGGACATTTATTCTTCCAGTATAAGTGGAATACGCGCCGATGGAAAGTTGTTTGTTTCCTCCGAAATGGGAGGTGATATTTTTATAAATCCTGTGTTGCAGAAACAACTCGTGGATTATTATATCAGTCATACCGACAATTCAACGGTTGAGACAGGCAATTCGTTTAAAAATCAAACATATTACAAGCAGTTTTATGCAAAAGGCTTCCAGCCAATTTCTGCCGATTTCTATCATATTGGAACCGATCAACTCAAAGAAGTTCTTTACAGTATTTTTGAGAGTTTTAAGAAACATAAAAATATTCATTTTCATTTCGACCAAGAAATAACCAGCATTGAAAACTTGGGTGATACTATCAGGATTAGCAATTCGGAAGTTTTCGATAAAGTTGTTATCGCTGTTGGTCGTAGCGGACATAAACTGATAAAACAGATTATCACAGATTATCCTAATCTAATAACAGATAGTTCCAAAGTTGATCTTGGCATACGCTACGAAGTACCTAATCATATTGTGGCAGAACTTAACAAAGAAATGTACGAGTTCAAAATTCTGTACAAAAGCAAGACTGGTTACATGGTTCGTACATTCTGCAACAATCCTAGCGGTTATGTGGTGACCGAAAACTACGAAGATTTTACTACTGTGAATGGTCATGCAAAGTTGAAAGAAAAAAGTAAAAATACTAATTTCGCCATTCTTGTTACAATCCAGCTTACAGAACCGTTTAATGACCCAATAGGATATGGTTCGTACATAGCAAAATTGTCAAATCTTTTGGCTGGTGATAATAAAGTGATTTTACAAACATACAGCCATTTTAAAAATTCGAAGCGTACAAAGAATTTATACAGGGTTTTGCCTACACTCGATGCCGACAAATACATTTTAGGTGATGTAAATCTTGCATTTCCACGTCGAATTATGGAAAGCATAATCGATTTTATTGAAAACTTGAATGATGTTATTCCTGGCATTGCAAACCCAGACAATTTGGTATATGCACCAGAAATAAAGTTCTACTCAAACGCACTTGATAATAACAAATACAGCAATTTGAAATTTGTGGGAGATTGCTCCGGCGCAACACGCTCAATAATTTACGCAACCGCACATGGGTATTTAATGGCTGAAGAGTTTATAGGGGAGAAGTGATAATCAATGAAGTTAATGAGTGTTTTAGAATAGGTCGGAGTGAGTTCCAGTTCTGACTAATATTATACTTTGTTCGATTATGTTTTTCTTGTAAATAAGAATCCAATCTGATTCAATATGACAATCAAAAGCATCTTTAAATTTGCCTTTAAGGGGGTGATTTCTGTATTTTTCTGGTAATTCTTTACCGGAAATCAATATTTGCAATGTAGATTCCAATAATGCTATATTCCAACCCCGTTTTACAATGGTTTTATAATCTTTCTTAAACTGACCAGTAATAGAAATTGTATACATCACTATTTATCTAAATCCGACATCAAAGATTTTACAGTCGAATACTTTTTCAAACTTTTACTGTCAGCCTCTTTTAATGCCTCGTTAGTAATGCTGTTGACTGAATTGGGTTCACTAATTTTAAAAAGACCTATTTCTTTAATGAATTCTATAAGTCTCATCGCGGCCTTATTGCGCTTATCATATTCTAAAAGTAATGTTGCCATAATAATAGTCTTTTTTGCAAATATACTGCAAAAATAGAAAAAATGTTGCTTGAGTGAGAATAATTACAAATTAATTAGCTGATTTTACACAGCTTCTCTCTCAATAATTTACTCAACCGCACGCGCAATGTTTTTAAGTTAAGCATATCACAAAACGGTTAATGCCCTACGGGCAAAGTTGAGACACG
>CAZOHR010000185.1:0-7489 GCA_964579045.1 uncultured Bacteroidales bacterium
TTTAAATTATTCTTTAGTATTTATCATCCAATTATGCTGATGACAAGCCGTCAATGTTTATTTCACCAAGTTACTGGTTGTGAAAAATACAAAATTGATGAAGATTGTCTTATGCATTGTGCAAAATCCTCGATAATTACAAATTCGAATAATAGAACTTTGATTGTTGAAAAATATCTGGCTAATTATCACAAAATTTATAATGCAGAAAATTATCTCAATACTGAAATAGTAAAGGATATGCAGGGTGTTTTTGCTGAGTTTTTTATTGATTTGAGAGATGTGAAAACAGAAACAATACTAGAAATAGATAAAACAGAAATAATTGGACATTTTCAGGATTTGTTAAATTTTCATATCGATTCGGATAAGTTAATACATCGGTATCTCAGTAAAACTACCAATGTACAATACAGAAAAGGGATTTAAAAAAATCAAACATTCCCTGAAAATTACTGATTTTACTGTGATTTTTTTAATTTTGTAAAAATGAACTTTACTTATGAATAAAATCTTTATCTCAGATATGCAGTTTTTTGCTTTTCACGGACATTATGCCGAAGAAAAGTTGGCTGGGAATAAATTTAGCGCTGATCTTACGATGTGGACTGATACCGAAAAAGCTCAGAAGTCAGATAATCTCGAAGACGCACTTAATTATCAGGTTGCTTATGCAATTGTGAAAGAAGTAATTACGGGCACCAAATCAAATCTGCTCGAAAATATTGCAGAAAATGTTTTAAATGCTTTGTTCCTAGAATTTCCCGAACTCGAAAAAGCAAAAATCAAAATTCGCAAACTCAATCCTCCAATGGGTGGTCAAATCGGTGCTGTGGGGGTGGAGATTGTCAGGAGAAAAGCTTGAGTTGTCGCACTGAAGAAAATCAAAACTTTTACTAATTTTGTTCAATAATTATTGCAAATGAACATCACAATTGTAAATCCTTCAAAAATCCCGGCTCTGCTCTATGGCGGAACCGAAAGAGTGATTTGGTACTTGGGGAAGGAACTCGCAAAACTGGGGCATAAAGTCACTTATCTTGTTGCAGCAGGTTCTGTTTGTGATTTCGCAGAGATTAGAGTTTTCAACCCACAACAATCAATTAATTCGCAGATTCCTGAAAATACAGATATTGTTCATTTTAATTTTCCTGTTAAAGAAACGATTTCAAAACCAAACATCACCACAATTCATGGAAATAGCTCGCCTGGACAAGAGTTTGATATGAATATAGTTTTTGTTTCTGCAAATCATGCTGATCGTCACAATTCCCAAAGTTTCGTTTATAACGGGCTGGACTGGAACGATTATGGCAAACCCGATTTTGGGAATAAGCGCACATATCTTCATTTTTTAGCTAATGCTGCCTGGAAAGTCAAAAACCTTAAGGGAGCTATGTCGGTTTGCTCTCAAGCTGGAGAGAATCTTGCAGTTTTGGGTGGAAATCGTATTAATTTTAAAATGGGTTTTCGGTTTACTTTAAATCCAAAAGTAAGATTTTACGGCATGGTAGGAGGACAAGAAAAAATGAATCTTATTTCTGGCTCTAAAGCTCTGATTTTCCCAGTTTTGTGGGACGAGCCATTCGGACTTGCTCTTACAGAAAGTATGTTTCTTGGCTGCCCAGTTTTTGGTACACCTTATGGGGCTTTACCTGAAATTGTAAAGTCAGAAACAGGATTTTTGTCCGATAAAAGCAGTGAAATTGCAAATGCAATAAAAAATGTAAATTCATTTGATCGGAAATTTATTTCTGAATATGCTGCAGATACATTCAATTCAAGAAAAATGGCATTAGAATATCTTAAAAGATACGAAACGGTTTTATCTGGTAAAACCCTTAACCAAACCAAACCGGTCTATCTTTCCGAGAAACATAGACAAATCTATAATTTCAGTTAATGAATATTGTTTTAGCCATACTGTTTACAGCTTTACTAGGTTTTGGAATTTATTTCATTCGGTTTTTTAGGCACGACAGGATAAAAAGGTTTGTTTTTGTAATCTTATTTGCTACCAAACTTATCGGTGGAATTGGGGTTTACACTGTGTATACTTACTATTACGATCCAGCAAACTCCGATATTCACAAATTTTATCGTGGTGGGATGGCTTTGTATGATGCGGCCGATGATAATTTCACTGATTATTTGAGGCTAGTAACTGGTATTCAGGGCGACCAGCCACAATTACAGAAGTATTACGATAATTCTGATCATTGGACACGCGAATTTGACTACGGACTTTTTAACGACAACAGAACAATTATGCGGTTTAATGCTATTGTTTGTTTGATATCGCAAGGCAATATTTTTATTCATATTGTGATGATGGCATTTCTGTCATTTCTTGGCTGCTTTGTTTTATTTAAGGCTTTTGCCAAAATGCTTAAAACTAACAAGTATTTATTGCTATTTGCAACTTTTCTTGTTCCTTCATGCTGGTTTTGGACATCTGGACTTATGAAGGAAGGTTTAATGATGTTTTCGGTTGGATTTGCTTTTTATTTCCTAATTAAGATTTACTACAAGTTTAATATTTTTTATCTTCTCGGTTTTATTGCAGCATCTGCATTAATGTTTGCTTCAAAAATTTATGTTCTACCAGCTTTTTTACCAGCGGTTTTGTTTTTGTTCATCAGCAGAAAGATGAAAATCAAGTATCAGTTAGTTACATTTTTCTCAATACTTGTAGTTTCGGCAATTCTAGTAATATTCAGTGGTAAAATTCTGGGATATGATATTATTCAGACCTTATCGGGTAAACAAAACGATTTTATAAATTACATTTCACTTCAGGACGACCCCGGCAGTACTTATAACCTTACGCGACTGAGTCCAGATATTGTAAGTTTTATTAAGCTTATTCCAGAAGGCTTGGTAAATAGTTTTTTCAGACCATTTCCCTCCGAAATAAATTCTCCTTTTATGTTGTTCTCGTTTTTGGAGATAGTTATGTTTTGTCTTATTGCAGTTATGGCAATTGTTTTCTTTAAAAAACCAGACAAAGACACTATGAGGTTTATTTTGTTCTCAGCAATGTTCATTTTGTTTTTATATGTAGTTGTTGGTGTTTATACTCCAAACACCGGATCCATAGTCAGATACCGAACCCCAGCCTTGCCGTTTTTGGTGGCGATGATGTTTGCGGTGATTGATTGGGAGAGGATTATGCGATCTGTAAATAGAGTTCTAAAACTAGGGAATAAAGAGGCTTAGAGCATATTTTTTCCAAACTGCCCTTGTTTTGTTACAATAGAATCTCTAAACTGGGTTTGTTTTGTTACAAAAAAATTCTCAAACTAGGTTTGTTTTGTTACAATTGTTGTATATTTGCATTATAAATTAAAACAATTATGCATTTTAAAAGACATATTTATGCGAGTTTGGTGGAATGGAAATCTGGTTCGTCTCACAAACCTTTGGTCTTAAGAGGAGCAAGGCAGGTTGGAAAGACAACTTTGGTAAAGGAATTCGCACAATTATTCAAGAATAAGATTTTTTTGAATCTGGAAAGATCTCCAGATATAGATTTTTTTAGACGATACACAGATGCAAAAACTCTTGTTGATGCGCTTTTTCTGAAAAACAATATAAGTTATGACGAAATCAGCAACACAATTCTTTTTATTGATGAGATACAGGAGTCTCCTGAAGCTATTGCAATGTTGCGTTATTTTTTGGAGGATGTGCCTGATTTGTACGTAATTGCAGCCGGTTCACTGCTTGAGCATGCTTTAAAAAAAGTAAAAAGTTTTCCAGTCGGAAGAATTTCATACTTATACATGCACCCATTAAACTTCGAGGAGTTTTTGGAGGCTACCGGAAAGACTTTGTTAATGGAAGAGTTGCAATTAATTCCTATTAGCAAAACTGCTCATCCTTTGTTGCTCGATGCATTTAAGCAATATGTAATTGTGGGAGGAATGCCTGAGATTGTCAAGGAGTTTATTGAAAAAGATAGTGTAGCAGCTTTACCTCCAATTTATGAAAGTATTTGGGAAACATACAAAAATGATATAGAGAAATATGCTACAGGGGATGCAAACGCCAAAGTTATAAAGCATATTGCCGATGTGGCTCATCTATTCTTTGATGACAGAATCAAATTTCAGAATTTTGGAAACTCCAACTATCGTTCGCGTGAAGTCGGAGAGGCTTTTCGGAGTATTGATGCCGCAAAAATTATACAGTTGATTTATCCAACAACGTCTTTAAATACTCCGATTATTGCTGATCTTAAAAAAAGTCCTAGACTTCAATTCTTAGATATCGGAATACTCAATCATGAATTGAAAATACAGGAAGATCTCTTAGCGTTGGATGATTTAAACTCTTTGTACAAAGGAGCACTGATTCCTCAGGCTATTTTTCAGGAATTACTTTCGTTGAACAAAACAACATACAAGAAACCATCTTTTTGGGTGAGGGAAAAAACTCAGGCCTCGGCCGAAGTTGATATTGTACTGAATTATAAGAACCTTGTTATTCCGATCGAAATAAAATCCGGCTCAACAGGCAGCTTAAAATCTCTACATCAGTTTGTTGATAATGTCGGTCATTTCTATGCTGTGAGAATTTATGCGGGTGAATTCAAAATCGAAGAAACTGTTACTCCAGCCGGTAAGCGCTATTTGCTGATGAATGTTCCATATTATTTGGGCCTTAAGATTAAAGATTATATCATACATTTTGTAAATAATTATAAGACAATATCTTGATTTCTATTTAAACTGCCCTTGTTTTGTTACAATAAAATCTCCAAACTGCCCTTGTTTTGTTACAATATCGGGATAGTCCTTTACAATATTTTCTACCATTTCCTTAAAACACTCTTGATAATAACCTTCTCTACAGGAGATTTCTTATAATCCAAATCTTCAATCCTGAGAAATTCAAGATATGGCTTATTTTTATATTCTATATAAATTACTGTTCCAGGAATTAAAAATCTGTAATCGTCAAAGCACCAGTTGTAGTGCATTTCTTCGGTAAACCAAACATTGTATTCGCGTTTGCCATCTTTTACATTTACATTTTTACAGCTAAAACCATGTATAATTTTTACTGAATCTGAGTATTGATAAACAGGAGCTTCCCACTGAGGGAGTGAATCAAACTTGAAATAGAAAATTTCACGCCACTCTTTCTCTTCTTGACTATAAACTGGTTCTTTATCTGGAGCTATTACTCTCCAAACATCAGGCTTAAACTTTTCAAAAAAGACTTTATCAATCTTGTTGTTGTAGAAAATGCGTACAGATTTTGTTGAAGTGTGATTTCTGTCGTTTAAAATAAATGACTGGTGACAAGAGCTGTTTTCTCGAATACTATCTGAGTGCGATAGAATGGTATCTTGCATGAATGAGATTGATTTTTTATCCTTGAAAACCAAGATGTGGAGATATCCTTCTTCTGTGCAATATGTTGGAATTGACCGATTTAAACTGTCTTTTTCAAACGAAAATGAAAATATTTCACCAATATATGTTATATGTTTGTCTTGAGCGAAAATGTAAAAACTAAAGATTACTGCAATTGTAGAAAGTAAGAGTTTATTCATCATGCTTGAGTTTACAAATGTTCAGTAAATAAAAACAGAAAAACTGAAATAATATTGTTGTTGTCTTCATTGTTGAAAACAATTTCTATTAAATAGTAAAAAAAGTAATTAAAATATTGTAAAGATAATTAAATAAATTGTAAATTTGCTTTTGGTAAAATATGCAATGATGAAGAATTCGAAACTACTAGTAATTTTATTTGTGCTATCTGTTGTGAGTCTGTCGGCCCAAAATTCAAAACAGAGAGATTTTAATCCTAACCAGTTAGAGCTTAGACTCAATTCGGGATTTTCGATAAATAAAGCACAAGTGTTAACAGGAAGTGAGCAGTATCGAAAAACAATTTGTCCAGATTATAGCTTATCTGCAAGTTATAATCGTCTTCTATCCGAAAAGTTCTCTATCTCATTAGGTTTGGAATATGGATGGCGGAAATTTGATTACAACTATGCTGTTAGTCCGGATGCTTTTGGGTACTACCCAGGATATTTGTGGATGCCTTTTCATTATGTAAAGTATCAGAAATACGAACTGAATGGGATCTATACATTTCCAATCTCGGGTGGTTTTAAAATGAAAGCATTTTTAGGTGGTGGTGTCGCAAATTATAGAGGTGGAGGTTACTCAATCGACAACTTTGGGGCAGTAATAAACTTTGGCTATCATTCTGTTGCGCCATTTATCTCTGCTGGTATCGGTATTGTAAAACCATTGAAAAATCAAAATGAATTGTCTTTTAGAATAAAATATTTATACAGTTTGAAAAACATTGTTCGTGGAGATTATAGTTTTCCTGATATTGAATCAACTGGATTACTGTTGAGTACTGGCAATAATATTGGATTAAGTCTTGGGTACACACTAACGGGTAATAAGAAGAACAGTAGGCTTAATGAACTACTACTGCAACATGATTACAAAAAAGCAAAAAAAGAGTTGCGGAAAGAATTAAATTACATCAATCCACAAGCAATGTTTTTCTGCATCTATGGTGGGAATGGTAGTAGTATAAGCAAAGTTGATGATCCTGCAGGGTATTTAATTAATGGACACGATTCCGATGTTTTTGCAGGAGTAAGTATTGAAAAGGGAATTAAGAATAATTTCTTTGTTGGAATTGATTATCATTTTATGAAGCATAATGATGTACTTGCAATTAAAGACTTTGTGGTGAATTATTCTCATGATGCATTCAAAGCTCATGTCTTTTCTCTAGGCTGTGGATATCGGTTAATCCTCAAAGAAAAATATAGGGTTCTTGATTTTCATGCCGGTGTTTTTAGTGGATTTACAAGAACCAAAAAAGGGAGTACTTCAACAGAGTCGTACCCACGTGCAATTACCATAAATGACGATTTGTATTCGTATCAGATTGATAAAATAAATACAATCGACTCTCAGGTTTTAGCAGGAGTATATGTTGGGGCTTCTAAAGATTTGAGAATTGTTGATAATTTGTATTTTTCGATGAGTTATCGTTTTCAATATGGACTAAATCCTATTTATATTTCGACAATTGAATATTCTTCGAATCAGTTTACGGGAACGAGAACGGTCAGCTCAAAGCAGGATGGAACATCGCATCTTTTTCAAATTGGAGTCAAGCTAAAGCTAGGATGATTAGTAATAATCTAGCTTTTCTAAACTCTTGTTGACGACTGTAATTTGCAATGTGTAAGTCAAAATTAAATTATACCAATTGCCCCTATTTTGGAAAATAAAGAACTATATATAACTATGTTATTTTTCAGTTGTTATAGGGCAATCGAAATGTCTTTAGAAGAATGCAAATTTAAACCAAATTATCAGATCAAAGTTCTGAATATACGTCGTTGCGACGCGGGCAGGCCTTGGAAAAACGGCGAGCCAACTCAGGCCTTGTGAACGGACAAGCATTAGAAATGTAGCCAGCCGACATGTCGTTT
>CAZOHR010000186.1:0-3524 GCA_964579045.1 uncultured Bacteroidales bacterium
GTAGTTAGCAAACATTATAAACAGCATTAATGAGCAAAATAATTTTAGTACTATTTACATTAATATTTTTGCAAAATGCATTTTGCCAATTTGCATTAAACAATGTGCCATTTGATCTTAAAAATCCACCAGACAATTCTTATAAAATAATCCAGACAAAAGAAAATGAATTGATTAGAGTTGAGGAAGTTAATCAAAACGGGGATATTATTTTTAAATATTCACAAACTGAAATTCCTCCATTCTTTTCATGGAAGGAACCACATCGGTTTATCTATGCATATGAGTATGATGATAATGGTCAATTGATTAAAAGCTATGCTTTTAATTCTAATGCTGGTCACGCATTATATGAATATGTATTTGATTCAGCTACCAATACTATAACAACTTACGAACGATATTATCCGACTCCAGACAGTCTTAAAAACACCAATGCATATGCAAACATATCACGAATTAATTGTTTTGAAGACCTTATAAAGTCAACTGAAGTTGCAATTCTTTTTAATTCTGTAAAGAAATTTGTAAAACTTGAATATTTAAATGAAAAAGGTCAAGTTTATAGAGTTCGCAGCATAGGCCCTTATGAGAAAGACTCTGTTGATACATATAATTTGTATGACTCAGAAAACAGAGAGTTGTTAATAAAAGTTATCCTATCTTCTGGAGAAATTGAGAGAGAAATTATATCTGAATATCCAAATGATAGTACGGAAATAACAACAGTAGTAAAATATCGTAATGGGGAAATAAACTCTAAATACAAACATGCTGAAGTAACAAGCGATAAAGGTGGAATAAGAACGGAATACTTTCAGAGTGGTGGGACGCTTGATATTCGACAATATTATTACATGGATGGTTATTTAGTCAAAATTATGGTGTATGAAACAAAATATAAAAACGAAATAATCGTACCAGTTTCTATGAATCTTAAATTGATTGCAGAATTAAATTACCAATATAATCCTGAAGGTTTATTTGAAAAAGAAGTTATGAATAATTACCAAACTGGTGAAAGAAAATCAAATGTCTACAATTATAGAATAGAGTCCATCAAATAACGTTTGCTAACAGCACCTGTATGTCATGCGAAGTTTTGGAGCAACTCTGACCAGATTTACTAAAACGAAAAATCGTGAGAAACTGAAAATTCACAGCATTGAAAACCCGCACGCCACATAGCTGCAGCCCTTACTCTTTCATCAGATTAACAGCTCCCGTTTTATTAAATATACTTCCATCAAATCCCTCTGCTTGAATAATGTAAAAATATACACCAGGTGAAGCAAGTGTTTTGCCATTTATTTTCCCATCCCAACCAGATTCGTAATCTTGCCAGTTGGTCCATTCAAAAACGACAGTACCCCATCTATTAAATATTTGGCCAGAGAATGAGCTTAAAGTTTGAGCTTTTACTTGAAAATAATCATTTATTCCATCAGCATTAGGAGAGAAAATATTTGGAATTTCGAGTTTGCTGGCATTGTCAACAAAAACACAGGTTTCTAAATATGCAGTATCGCGACATTCTGGTAGGTCTCTATTCATTACTATCAGAAACGGATTATAACAGCCCGCTTCGGTATAAACATGCTCTACCAATTCGTCACAAGTTTTGAGGATGTTATTATCATCAAAGTGCCATTCGCATCTTTTGCTTACATCATCGTAATCGGATGTGTTTAGAAAAATAACGACAGCATTTGGTGCTACTAGGCTCTCGGTAATTACATCTGCCGACACTGAGATTTCTGCATCTATCAAACCTATAGGTTCAATATCATAAATAACTGTATCAATACAATTTGCTGTACCGAAAGTGTTGATATAATATGAATAATTCTCAGTGTTTGGAGTAAGGTATGATGTGCGAATATAAAAGCTTCCTGCAGGCAGACCATACACTGATGTTATTGAAGTTCCAACAGGTGGGCCAAAAGTAGTGTCTAGCCAAAAGAATGAATTTTCATCTGTGTCGGCGAATTCTAAACCACCTTTTCCAAGGAGACAGGTATCCGAAATGATATTAAGCTCAAATATTGGAATTGTTGGTTCGGCAATAGTGTCAAAATTTATTGGACTTTGGCATCCCCACAAATTTGTAGTAAATAAACTAACAATATGGTCTTGGTCTTCGTTATTCCAGTTGACAAAATTTAGATAGTTTCCTCCTGATATATTTTCTTCGCTACTATTGATAATTCCTGAGTTAAAGTCCCACGTGTATTGAATTAAATCATCATCAATTGCAGCAATTGTTGCAGATTCACCAAAGCATTTTGGAGGTATTATATGGGTGCCAGATTCTGGGATTCTAGCAAACACAATTTCAACCTCGTCGGAATCGGCACATCCAAATCCATTATCTTCGGTCCAGTTAATAGTGAAATGGTCTTCAGATGATTCGTCAGTATTGTAGATGAGGGAATTTATTTGGGAAGTGGGACTATTTGGAGAGATAATTTCGATGTTTTGGTTAGAAGGATCGGACCATATACCAGTGCCTACAGTTGGATTTGCGTCAAGAAAACCAGATAGTCCACAAAACAATGTGTCGATTCCCGCATTTGCAACAGGTATTTCGATGAAGCAAATATTAAGTGGCCCTGCTGTATCGCTACAAAATCCAGGAATTAGTTCTGGCCCCGATTCTTCTATCCAGTAAAAGTCATGGCAACCATAAGTATAAACTTCTGCCCAAGTTCGAACAGAATCGTAGTTTTCATAGATAGTTCCAGGGTATGTGTCGTACCAGTAACCTCTGATTCCAGTTCCTGGCAATTCGGCTCTTAAATTTAGAAATCTACGTCCACAAGTAGTATTGTCTTCTTCGTCGGTTAATATCTCAGCTTCTGGTTGAGGATAGAATGTTATTTGAACTTCATCAATAGAAGTACAAGAAAGGGTAGAAGTTGTTGCCTGATTACTTTCGAGCCAAATAAATGTATATGTGGTGCTTTCTCCAACATAAACATCAGAATTAGGGTCAGAGTAATTAACGAAACTTGCTTCACTTGTAGGCGTCCATGTTCCAGTAAATCCACCCGAAACAGCATCTAAAACTGCGTGTTTTCCACAAACGTCTGCATCTGGACCAGCGTAAACTACTGGAACTTCAAGAAATTCGACCAAGACGATGTCTGTGTCGTAGCAGCTTGTTAGAAGCGAGTTGTTTTCACGAAAAGCAAACTCCCATATTCCTGCATGCGAAACTTGTACTTCAGAATTTGAACTATAAATTGTAGCGATATCCGCCGACTCACTGGCTGGACCCGAATAAACAGACCAAATCCCAGAAGGAGAATAATCAGAATTTTCGGTTAGATTCCAAAACGCTTCAAGATTGAAGTTTAGTCCGCAGATAGCACCATCGAGACCAGCGTTAGCTTTAGGTTGCTTATAAAGAGTAATCCACATAGTGTCAACATCAGAACAAAAGTAATTCGATACTGTCCATAATAAAGGAGTTCTAAAGTGAGCACTATCTCCAAATATTCCTTGCTCATTAAAACAGACTT
>CAZOHR010000186.1:3624-7468 GCA_964579045.1 uncultured Bacteroidales bacterium
GGAGTTCTAAAGTGAGCACTATCTCCAAATATTCCTTGCTCATTAAAACAGACTTGTGCTTGAGGAGAATCCTGATTTGTCCACAAACAATTGGCAATTGGAGAAATCCATAACCCTTCTGCCCATTCGCTACCAGTAATATCTGCATGTAACTCATTATAGCAGTTTCCACATATTTCTGCCTCGTTATCAGCACCAACACTTGCAACAGGAGATTTTAGAAAACTTACCATAGTGTTTACTTCAACTGTACATTCTAGACCAAATTGCGAGTTGGTTTCTTCCCATACAAAATTCACATTCAATATATTGTTGTTGAAGTTCCCAATTGTTGCAGTTGCTTGTGGCGAATTTGATGATGGGAAATAATTTGGAGCAGGAACTAGCAATTCTGGAGGGTTTCCTGTATAGGCAACCCAAGTTCCTGAGAAATTTGTGTTAAGTACATTTAAACTGTAGATATTGCCACATACACTATCAATGCTCGTACTTATTATTGGGCTTGGAGATTCAAGAAATGTAACAGTTAAGCTGTCCCTCCCAATACATTCTTCAAAGTTTTCAGTCCAAATAACTTGGTAAACCCCATAATCTGCAGTAATAGTCGTTGTTGCGTTATTAGGATTATTAAAAACTAAATCCCCAGTCCAAAATCCAGTAGAATTTGGTAATATCAAATCAGCATTTAGAACAGTATGATCTCCACAAACTACAATATCCTCACCAGCATAAGCTTCAATCTCAGTATATACAGTAACTGAAAAGCTTTCTTCGTCGGAGCAAAATCCTAAATTGTCGTAAATGTAAATTGTTTGTGAGCTAGTAATTGGCGAGTTTATTATTTCACCCTGACCACCAGGAGCTGAGTAATAATTCTGGTTACCAGAAAGATTCTCACCAAGTATTTCTGGTAAAATATAGGAATAACATGTGTTTAACGCATCGGGTATATCGAAAATATCAATGGCTTCTTCAGGAATTGATATTTCTGCAAGCTCACAGCTGCCACCATTGCTAAAAGTAACTTGATATGTGCCAACTGGATAATTACTTCCAGATAAATCTAATATTGAATCATTTTCGCCGATTAATGCAATACCTTCTTGATACCATTGAATGGTACCAATTGTGTCAGGAGAGATACTTAGAACAAGATCCCCTGAGCAATAATCCCCATTTTGTTCTATTGAAATTCCAAAACTTTCCGAATCGTTTAGGTTTAAGTTGTCGAGATAAAAATATGCTGGACAAGATGACATTGCCGAATATTCGCCAGTTGAAGGAAACTCACAAGGAGGACCTAGCATGATTGCATAAATATCAATGTCTGGATTAAATGTAATACTGAAATTGTCCCAAGTTTCTTCTAATGCTTGAGGATCAACAATAACATAACCGAGTTCTTGCCACGAGTTATAACCTACTGGGCAGGCATCAGAATATGGGAATGGCAAATCGTTACAATTAGGTGTGCCATAAAGAGTCATGGCTACCGGTGGATATATGTTGTTGTTGCAAATCAAATGATTAGGCTGCCGATCTAATGAGAATCCTACATTGAACTCAATTTTGTATTCAGTTCCTGAAAGCATGGGAGAGGTAAGGCATGCTCCGGCATATTCCGACCAATCATCAACGAAATACATTCCTACGCAAGCGTCACCATCAGGAAAAGGTGATAAGGCTTCTGTTGTATATCCGCAATTATGATAATAATCTGTTGTTGCTGCCCCAGCCTGTATCCATTCTGACGCATAATATAATTGCGATGTGCCGTCAGGGCATCCTGTATGTTCTTCAAAAGAAGGATTGGGAATCAATGACGGAATCGAAACATGAGTGCATAAACAATCAGTAGTGTCATTTAAGTCAATTAGTCCATCACCGTCGTCATCTATTCCATTGTCACATATCTCCTGTGACATGGCTAGTGTTGCGGAAACTATCAGTAATATTGTTAAAATAGTTTTCATAACCGTAATTTTTTTAGTGACTTTATAATGTGAATTATGTTTTTAATATTATGAAAATTGAATTTCGTTTTGATTTTAGACATTACTAATTTGTGAAACGTTGTTCAGTAATTTTATTTTATTTCAAAATTTAATTAACAGCATACCTATATTTACAATCGTCAGATTTTTTTTTTATGTTTATTAATAGCAGTTGTCATTTTTGCTAAATCAATGTTATATTTGTTGTTGAATTACAGAATTGAAATGAACAGGTTAACAGACTTTCTAAAATATATCTACCAAAGGACTGTAAGTCTTAAACTTCCTTTTATGACTTATCCTGAAGGTGGAAATAATTACAAATCTGTGCCCACAGCAAAAATGAAAGAGTTTAATTCTGTTCGTTATCATGGTCCTAAAAAACTCGCTTGTTATAACCCATTTGTAAATCTTTATTTTAATAGTCGTGGTCAAGCAGTGGTTTGTTGCAGAAATCAGGATACTGTGCTGGGAACTTATCCAGAACAGACTATTCGTGAGATTTGGTATGGTGAAGTGGCGGATAAGTTGCGCGATCATCTTAAGAATAATGACTTGAGTATGGGCTGTCAATATTGCGAACATCAGTTTAATACATCGCGGTTTTATGGATTACCATCAATGCATGCAGATTATTATTCATCTACAAAAGTTAAATACCCAAAAATAATTGAACTCGAGTTGTCTAATACTTGCAATCTACAATGTGTAATGTGTTCTGGCATTGTGTCATCAACTATACGTAAATGCCGCGAAAACCTTCCACCACTCGAAAATCACTATGATGCAGAATTTGTAAATCAACTTTCGGAGTTTTTGCCTCACGCTAAAGAAATAAAGTTTTATGGCGGTGAACCGTTTCTGATTGATACTTATTATCAAATTTGGGATAAGCTACTGGCAATAAATTCAAAAGCAAAACTTCATGTTGTAACGAACGGCACTGTGCTTACAGATAAAGTGAGAAATTACTTAAAAAAACTAAATTTTACAATCACTGTATCTTTTGACGCACTTAATAAGGAACTTTTTGAGTCAATAAGAGTAGGAGCTGATTTTGACAAAGTAAAAGCAAATATTTTGGAGTACAATCACTTGCTTGGAGGTAAAGGTCTTTCTCTCAGCCTAACGCCAATGAAATCGAATTGCCGCGAAGTGCCTGCAGTTATTGATTTTTGCAATACAATGAATGCCACAATAAATCTGTCATTTGTAGAAAACCCTGCCGATATGGCTTTGTGGACAATGCCTTCAATTGAGTTAAAAGAACTGGAAATCTTTTATAATGCACATCAGTTTGCAAAACATTCTGGAGTTAATTCCGACTATAATATTAAAGCTTTTAATCAGTTTGTAAATCAAATAGGAATATACATAGATAACAACCGCGGCAGAGAGGATGAGTTTTTTGCAAATCTTAAAACTGAAGAAGAATGTGTCGAAATCGTTAACTCAATCCTAAACGATGCTTTAAAGGAGAATATTATTTTTGAGTCGGACAGACTGTTAATTTATAATGCAATTCTTGATGTTTCCGAAGGTTTCTCTGGTTTTGAACGACAACTGTATTTTGGTAATCTTGCAAATTTTCTAACGGCTCGCGGCCTTGAATCAATAAAATCGGTTATGGTAGATGGCTTAGACATGTTTAAGCTTACCGAAAAGCTGGTTGATTTTAGCGAAATGCCAGATATTTATACAAAATCGTATAGCAATTTGCAATAGCCTAAATCTTTCGCGCAACAAGCTGATAATTCCATTCTTTTTGTTAAGTAAAGGATAAAAATGCGTTTAGTATTGCTTATATTTGCAAAAATTTTATCAGGTGGAAAATATTAGAAAACCTGCAT
>CAZOHR010000187.1:0-7463 GCA_964579045.1 uncultured Bacteroidales bacterium
CATTGCCATCATTGTAAGCACTGTTACCTGAGCGGTAAATGCCTTTGTTGAAGCTACACCAATTTCTGGACCAGCATGTGTATATACTCCTGCGACAGTTTCACGAGGAATACTTGCACCTACAACATTACAAACACCCAAGACAAGTGCTCCAGCTTTTTTTGCTAGTTGAATAGCAGCAAGAGTATCGGCTGTTTCACCACTTTTACTGTTTACCAAGTACAGGATTTCTGTATCTGAATTCAGAAGCATATTCAACTTCTGTAGGTATTCTTGTAAATTCTTCGAAGAGATACTCGCCTACTAATCCAGCATGCCAGCTAGTTCCACAAGCAATAATCATTATCCTCTTAGCATCCTTAATTTCGTCGAAGACATTATGTAGACCACCAAGTCGCAAAAACTTTGAATCATAATTCAAGCGGCCTCTATATGTATCTCTAATTGCTCTAGGTTGTTCATAAATTTCCTTAAGCATATAATGATCAAAACCATTCTTTTCAATTTCGTCAAGTTTAAGATCTATTTGTTTAACATTTGGCTTTTGTTTTACATTCTTTAAGTTGGTAAGATTAAGCCCATCAATTCCTATTACAGCGATATCGTCATCATTTAGATAAATTACGCTGTTGGTGTATTCAATAATTGGGGTAGCATCTGAGGCAATAAAATATTCGCCAACGCCAATCCCAACTACAAGCGGACTGCCTTTGCGGGCAGCTATAAGTTTGTCGGGCATGTTTTCGCTCATAACAACTAAGCCATAAGCACCTTCTACCATATTAAGTGCTGCTCTTACAGCTTCTTCGGCATTCATAGAATCACCATTGTTTTGATTCTGCATAAATACATACTCAATCAGATTTGCCAGAACTTCGGTATCTGTTTCGCTATTAAATTTATATCCTGCTGCTTGAAGTCCGATTTTTAGTTTCGAGTAGTTTTCAATTATTCCATTATGAATAATAACGAATTTCCCCAGCATCGACTGATGTGGATGAGCATTTGTATCATTAGGTTCGCCATGTGTCGCCCAACGTGTATGGCCCATTCCTATACTACCAGTAATATCGGCAGACGAAAGTTTATTCTCCAAATCACTAACCTTACCCTTGCATTTATAAATGCGAGATTCGGCTCCGCCAAGGGCAATTCCAGCAGAGTCGTAACCACGGTACTCTAGTCTCTTTAATCCTTTCACTAAAACATCGTAGGCCTGTCTTGGGCCGATATATCCCACAATACCACACATAACTTTAAGCTTAATATTTTGTATAATATATTTCTAACTTCATACTACTGTCAGAATCATCATTGCCGTGAATTACAGCCCTATAAGGCATTGTCCTATTATCTGCGGCAAAGAGATAAATTCCATAATCTACATTTCCATTAACCAATTCCTGAATATGGAATGGTATATTAAAGGTGTAAGTGTATTCATCCGAACCTAAAACACCTCCAAAATGAGTATTATTAACTTTATAGTCAGTAATAAAATCATACTTTCCATTTTCCAGAACCACAACAAGTGTCATCTTTGGCGGTGGAGCATAACTAGTTTCGTTTGTTCCAGATTTCACTTTAACGATAAGATTTGCTTTATTAATAGCGATATTTGAAGAATCAAAAACTGCCATTAAATCAGGAAATTTAATTTTTGTTTTTAAGCCTCCAAGACTTTGAACATAGCAAAAATCGTTTAATGCTGTTGTATCTGCAAATGCAGCTAGTACATCAGGAGAAGCGCCAGTATAATCATGTTCGAACATATTAATTATTGCGCACTTAGAGTTAATATAGAAATTATAACTTGAAGTGTCGTTATAATACATTATCATCTTGGAGTCGGCATCAATAAGATTAAGACTAAACACACAACCACCAGTTGAGAGATTGTCGGTAGTAACATAAAACCCTTTGAAGAACTCATAGAAAGTAGTATTGTCAACAAAATGCTCTGAATTAGCCTCATCAATGAAAGATTCTGCCAAGGTTAAGGGTAAATCAATTTTCATTAGACTGTCTGCTGGGTCAAAGTAAACAGGTGCTGAAGCAAGCAATTCGTATTCACTTGGTTGCAACGAAAAACTAGAATAATAAGTTGAATCAATATATATATCTTTTTTCAATCTGTAAACATTAACCATTTGCACAGCAGCAGAATCCCCGTAGTGAGAACTGTATCTTAAGTGTAGCTCTAAAGAATTTACTTCGTCAACCCCTGAGAAGTCAACATTACTTGATGAAATTCGAGCTTGGCAAACAAAACTAGCCTTTGAGAACCCAAAAATTGGATCATTATATGAGCCCAGTGGAGATAAGGTTCTCTCATCTGTTGAAATAAGGTTATCTGTTACGGTAAAGCAATCAACATCAATGGTATCGACACAAAGTTGCAATTTATCGCTACCTGGAATGATACCCAATCCTATATCAGAATCCTCCTGATTACAGGAAGCTAAACCCCACAATGCCGCTGGCACAAGAATCATCACAATCAGACGAAAGAAACGTGTTTTTTTCATTAAAGTTTATTTTCAATTAATTTATCGTAGAAATCATTGTATTTATCAATATAATTCTCAGGATTTTGATTCTTAAGAAATGGTTTTTTCCCTGCTTCTACATATTCTACAATTTCAGGATTAACCTCATTTGAAGCTAAAATTACTCCATCAGCGTTTTCGATTGCAAATTTTGTAAGATTAATCCAGTTTGGAGGGGTTAACACAGCCACATCTTCGGGATAAACTCCATCTTCGGTAAGTTTCTGAGGCAAATCTTCGTTTAGAGATTTTGGAAACTCGTCGTTATAAACAGAATAAACTATCTTAAAATTATTATCAAACAAAGGATCATTGCTGTAAATCTTCTTCATGTAGAAAGGAACAAGTGCAGTAAACCATCCATGACAGTGAATAATATCAGGAGCCCATCCTAATTTTTTAACAGTTTCGATTACTCCGCGAGAATAAAAGATTGCTCTTTCGTCATTATCTTTAAATTCTTTCCCTTTTTCGTTAAGAGCAAATTTACGGCTGAAGAAGTCGTCATTGTCAATAAAATAAACCTGCATTCTTGCTGGCTGTATCGAAGCAACTTTAATAACTAGAGGATGGTCTGTATCGTCTATAACCAAATTCATCCCGCTTAACCTTATCACTTCATGAAGCTGATTGCGTCTCTCGTTAATATTTCCAAATTTTGGTAAGAATGTGCGAATCTCCCTATCGCGCTCTTGAATTCCCTGAGGTAAGTGTCTGCCTATTAAAGACATCTCTGATTCAGGCAAATAGGGTGTTATTTCCTGTGTCACGAAAAGAACTTTCAATTTCATAATTTAGTTACTAATTTTGTTTTCATTTTAAGGACACAAAAATATAAAAAAAAATTAATATATCCGCACATTGAACCTAAACGATTTATTTGCAAAATTATTGCAATAATATTTTAAGCCTTTTTTACTTTAAAAAACTGCGACTAATTTAATTACCCTTCCTGATTTAATTGTTTGTAATATCTTAAGATAATTATACTTTAGCAGAAAAAAATTTATGAGAATCATAAGGTCAGTTGCAGAGATGCAAAAGCTAGCAGAAATCAATTCTGAATCTGTTATAACAGGCTTTGTTCCGACCATGGGAGCCTTACATGCTGGTCATATTTCATTAGTAAAACAAAGCATTGAGGAAAACAATATCACAATTGTTTCGATTTTTGTAAATCCAAAACAGTTTAACGACAAAAATGACTTTGAAAATTACCCTACCAATATAGAGAAAGACCTAGAATTATTATCTGTAGCAAAATGTGATATTGTATTTATTCCATCGGCTGAAGAAATTTATGACAACTACAGCGGCTACAGCATGGATTTTGACGGTCTTGACAAAATTTATGAAGGAGAATTTAGACCTGGTCATTTTCAAGGTGTAGTTGATATCGTTTACCGCCTTTTTGAAATTGTTAAGCCAAGTAATAGTTATTTTGGGGAAAAAGACTTTCAGCAGTTAGCAGTAATTAAACTAATGGTAAAGCGATCTGGATTAAAAATTAATATTGTTTCCTGCACTATAATGAGAGAAGAAAGTGGACTTGCAATGAGTTCGAGAAATGAAAGGCTAAATCCAACACAAAGGACGACAGCTTCTACAATTTATCAGGTAATCTCATCTGTAAAAAACACAGCCACAATTAATTCAGATCCACAGGAATTAATTTCACAAATATTCCAAGATATTGACAAATTTGATGATTTAAAAACAGAATATGCAGTTTTTTGCGAACCAGATAGCCTTAAAACTGTTTATAAATTTACTGAAAAATCACACGTAATGCTTTGCGTTGCAGTATGGTGCGGTAAAATTAGATTAATTGATAATATAAGTTTGCAGTTTTAAATAAGTATTATTTAACTTTGCAGCGATTTTTATATTTATTTTATGAACATAGAAATAGTTAAGTCAAAAATTCATAAAGTCAGAGTAACTGAGGCAAACCTTCAATATGTTGGCAGCATTACCATTGATGAGGACTTGATGATAGCTTCAAATATAATTGAGCACGAGAAGGTTCAGGTTGTTAATATTAACAATGGTGAACGCTTAGAGACTTATGTAATAAAAGGTGCTGCGGGATCTGGTGTAATATGCCTTAATGGACCTGCTGCCAGAAAAGTTGCCGTTGACGATGTGGTTATCATCATTTCTTATGCGTCGATGGATTTTGAAGAAGCAAAAAGCTTTAAACCATCTTTTATTTTCCCCGACACACAAACAAATCGTTTATTATAATGCTCTACACGGATTTAATAAAATCCAAAATCCTTGATCAGAGTGATTTATTAGCTTGGGGATCGGATTTGAGACAAAAGAAAAAATCTATTGTTTTTACAAATGGATGCTTCGATGTAATTCATTTTGGTCATGTTTCATATTTGGCAAAAGCTAGAAATCTGGGAGATGTCCTCATTATTGGACTAAATTCTGACAGTTCTGTTAAAAAATTGAAGGGCGAATCTAGGCCTATTAACGACGAAAATGCAAGAGCAATGCTTTTAGCATCCTTAATATTTGTAGATGCAGTAGTGATTTTCGATGAAGATACGCCCGAAAAAATCATAAAAATGATTAGTCCAAAGATATTGGTTAAAGGAGGTGATTACAATATTGAAAATATCGTTGGGGCAGATTTTGTAATAGAAAACGGAGGTTCTGTAGAAGTTATTTCTTTTGTTGAAGGATATTCATCATCTAAAATCATTAAAAATATTTGACGCTATTAAATTAATTATTATATTTGCCAAAGTTAAATAAATCAAACATCATGAAATCATTAAAGGTCATTTTTGTAATTATAGTAGCAGTTCTTTCATTCTCGGCATGTACAAATGTTGAAGAAGAAATTATTGGAACATGGAACTTCCAGACTTTCAACACCTCTCCACAAGGGACAGTGACTTGGACATTTAAAGACAATGGCGAGCTAATTAGAATGATAGTCGTTGATTCGGAAATTCATTTCGACTCATGTAACTATATCATTGACAAGTCGATATTCAAGAAACAAATCACAATATCTGGTAGCGAAATGTTACCTGGTCAAGATGATGTAAACGGATTATTCAGAATTGATAAATTCAAAGACGACATCCTTATTATGACCAGAGAAAGACTTGATGATGACGAAACCGCAGGTGCTTACCTAAGATGCGAGATGATTCGTAAACAGTAACCTATGTCAAAAGATAAAACAGTTTTTGTTTGTCAAAACTGTGGATATGAATCGCCTAAATGGGCGGGTAAGTGTTCCAACTGTAATAGTTGGAATTCTTTTATTGAGGAAGTCCGTATTAAAGATGATAAATCCCTAAAAAGCTCTTCAACAGCAAAACCAGGCAATGCTATTGCAATAAATGATATTGTTCAGAATGTTTTTTTTCGGATGAAAATGCACTATTCTGAACTAGACAGAGTACTTGGCGGAGGCTTAGTTCCTGGCTCACTAGTGCTACTTGGTGGAGAACCAGGAATTGGCAAATCAACTTTAATTCTTCAGTCGGTGCTAAACCTTAAAAGCACAAAAATTCTTTACATTTCGGGTGAAGAAAGTGAAACCCAAATAAAACTAAGAGCCGAACGCATAGGAATTAACAACCCCGACTGTTTTATCTATACCGAAACAAATATAGAAAAGATTCTCGCAACAATAAAATCGCTGAATCCAGAAATAGTAGTTATAGACTCTATTCAAACAGTTGCATCTGCCGACTTAAGTTCCTCACCAGGAACGGTTTCGCAGATAAGAGAATGTGCTAGGCAACTCCAAGAGTATGCTAAAGAATCTGCCACTCCTATTATATTAATTGGTCATATAAATAAAGATGGTGATATTGCTGGACCAATGTCACTCGAGCATATTGTTGATGTTGTTTTGCAATTTGAAGGCGACAATAATCATTTTTACAGATTACTAAGACCAAAAAAGAATAGGTTCGGTTCTACTTATGAAATTGGAGTATTCGAGATGGCAGGAACCGGACTTAAAGAGATTACCGACCCAGGAAATATACTTTTGTCGGGCGACAATACTGGTTTGAGTGGTGTTGCTTTTGGTACAATCGCTGAAGGATCAAGAACTTTTCTGATTGAAATTCAAGCTCTCGCTGCCAATGCTGTTTTTAGTACCCCACAAAGAAATGCTACTGGATTCGATTTGCGTAGATGTCAGATGCTTCTTGCTGTAATCGAAAAAAGACTAGGACTAAAATTAAATCAAAAAGATATCTTTCTAAATATTGCTGGGGGGCTTAAAATCAGTGATCCAGCTGCAGATTTGGCAGTAATTTCAGCGGTAATTTCCTCGTATTTTGACAAGCCCATACGCGCTAATTCTTGTTTTATTGGAGAAGTAGGGCTTTCGGGGCAAATACGTCCTGTTTCTTTTATCGAGAAAAGAGTAGGTGAAGCTATCAGACTTGGCTTTGAAAAAATATATATTTCTTCATCACAAAAATCTGAATTTAAAAACAAAGATCCAAAGATTATTGCAATAACTGACATTAAAGACTTTGCAGGAAAGTTGTTTAGTTAATGTTTGAGTAATTATTTAGGTGGCAGTGGTAATTGAATAAAAGGTAATATCAGGGCGATAACACTACTGATTACTTTTAAATACCGATTGCACATATAATATAGCCCAATTATTTGCTGCGCAAAATTGTTCTATTTATATGTATCATCGGCATTAACGATTCTAATTTATAAAATATCTGTGGGCTATTTTATAAATAGAATCCGTATCACCTGCAAACGCGCCCTGAAGGGCGCTGTGCTGATTCGCCGCGGCGGAATCGAAGCAGCAGCTTATGGACTCCTACGCAAAATGTCTAAAATCTTAGTAAGTAAATTCGTGTGGAGTTCCGGATTGATCCGAAATGATTACAAAATAAAAAGAAGAAG
>CAZOHR010000188.1:0-7349 GCA_964579045.1 uncultured Bacteroidales bacterium
CCTTCGGCACCCACAGGCTCTCGTTAGTGGCTGCTCAGGAACCATAGTTGGTAGTATGGTTTTAAGTAGTCGCTACGCTTGTCAGTAGTCGGTAAAATTGGTAGTCGGTGGCCAGTGAGATACTGCAGTCGCTGCCGCTTTTTGGGCAACTGCTATTCAATAAGAGAAAATCAGTAGAATCTCATGTTTACGACAACCACACTGACTACTGACAACCGACTTAATCCGCCGCGGCGGAACACCATAGACCTAAACAGTAACAAAAACTAAACTTTAAAGTTTTTTATCTGCTCATAATCAAAATCGCAATTGCTCCATTCATTATCAATAGTAGCCCCAGCTTTTTCGTATAATCTTATTGCTGGTGTATTCCAATTTATTACTTGCCATCTTAATCTTCGGCAGTTTTCAGATTTTGCAATCTTATATATTTCGTCAAGTAATAGACTCCCAATACCTGCGCATCTGAATTCTGGTTTTACATATAGGTCATCGAGATAAAGTGATTTTCCAACCCAAGTGAAATATGCATAAAAGTAAAGAGCCATTCCTATAAGCTCCGAATTCTCATTTTCAGCTACTAAGCATCCAAATAGGTCTTTATCTTGTTTCATAAACTCAACAGAATTTAGAACTTTTTCGGGAGCTTTTTCGAATAATGCAAGCTCTTTAATCATTTCCAGTATCTTTGGAAAGTCTCTTTCTTCGGCTTTGCGAATAATACAAGCTGACATATTTATAATTTTAAGATTTGCCAAAAATAGTAATTTATTATAAAAGACAATTAATCACTACTGATTTAACCAAATTATTGCAGCTTCAATTGTGGAGAATGGTTTGGAGTCATAACCTTCGTCTTTTTTTCTTACAAGCGTAGAAATTACAAGGTTTTTGGGATCGTCGGAAATGATAGCAAATTTTTTACCTGCGAAATACTGTGGATTCTGAATATAATAGTTTGGTATATCTTCGGCGTTTCTAGGATTTATTATTAGTGAAGCCTCACGGTAATCGAGAATAAACTTTGTTGTGTTTTCGGGAATTATTTTGTTCGAATATGCCCACTCCCACGAATTCTTTATTATTTCAATGTCAATATCACCATAATGAATTTTGTACATTATGCCATTAATGGAATCATATTTATAATCAACGCTATTTGACATTAAATATCGTTTAGTGATAATAAATTATCTTTTTACCAATTAAAATATTATGTAAATATAATTATAAAATTATTATTATGCAAAAATATTTTTATTTGCTCGATATTTTTTGAATATTGTGGGCTTGAGATAGCATAATTATTATTATCAGTTTTGTGATATTTCGCAGTCATAAAAATCTGAAAATTAAGTTGCATAATCAAAATATAAATAGTACTTTTGTCCCCCTATTGTCAAATGTGTGATGGGGCTCCGAAGTGTCGGTGCTTAGTAGCACGCTAAAAATTGTTAAAATGAAACATTTTGAAATTAACGCCGAAATGCGTACAGATGTTGGAAAGAAAGCATCAAAAAAAATTAGAAGAGAAAACAGTATTCCTTGTGTAATTTATGGTGGAGAGAACAACATTCATTTTTTTACTCCTCAGACTGAGGTTCGTAAATTTGTATATTCTCCTGAAGTTATGTTTGCTGATATTAAAGTTGCTGGCAAAACATTTACTACAATGGTTAAAGACATTCAGTTTCACCCAGTTTCTGACAAAATTCTTCATATTGATTTTTATGAAATTCACCCTGACAAACCTGTTAAAATTCAAGTTCCAATCAAAGTTACTGGTTCATCTCCAGGTGTAAAGTCTGGTGGTAAACTAAAACAGAACTTTAAAAGACTTACAGTTAGAGGTTTAATGAATGATATTCCTGATACATTTGAAATTAGTATTTCTAATTTGAGAGTAAATCAGACAATAAAAATTAAAGATCTTGTTTCTGACAAACTCGAATTTATCGATCCTAAAGCAAATATCGTTCTGACAGTAACTTCAACACGTGGTGTCGCTCTTATCGAAGAAGAAGTAGAAGAGGTTGAAGCACCAGAATCAACAGAAGCAGCAGAATAATTCTGATTTCCTAAACTATGAAATATTTAATCGTAGGTTTGGGGAACCCGGGTTTAGAATATAAAAATACTCGTCACAATATTGGTTTTACAGTGCTAGACTATCTCGCAGAGAAGTCTGGCATTGTTTTTTTAGATAAGCGTTATGGTTTTCGCGCAGAATTAAAAGTGAAAGGCAAAACTCTTATTTTGGTTAAACCTACAACTTTTATGAATCTTAGCGGAAAAGCAATAAACTATTATTTGCAGTTTGAGAATATACCAATTGAAAAAATGATGATTGTTGTGGATGATCTAGCTTTACCTTTTGGAACAATACGTATAAAGTCAAAAGGTGGAAGTGGCGGTCATAATGGGTTGCAGCATATTGAAGAAACTATTGGGACTGCTGAATATAATAGAATGCGCTTTGGAATAGGCGCTGAATTTGGCAGAGGTCAACAGGTTAATTACGTTCTTGGGGAGTGGGAAAAGCAGGAACTTGAAAAAATGCAGGAAAGAATTGAATTAGCCTGCGAAGCGATTAAAAGTTTTCCCCTAACTGGTATTGAACGCACAATGAACTTCTTTAATAATAAATAGACCTGATGCATAAAGCAAAAATACAGAAACAAAACTATAGGAATCTTACCTCGAGAATGGCGGGCTCTCTGTCCAATCTTAAGAGACCTCGGTGGTTTGTGAATTCGCTTATCAAGGTTTATAAAAAAAAGTACAAGATTGACATGTCGGAGTATCTTACTCCAGAAAAAGGTTTTAGAAATTTTAATTCCTTTTTTACCCGTAAATTACAAGACGTAGAGAGAACAATTGGTGATGGCCTTGTTTCTCCTGTTGATGGATCTATTTTTGATTTCGGAACTATCGATCGCGATAATAAGATTTTTGTTAAACACAAATACTATTATATTGATGATCTTATTTGTGATGATTTTGAAAACCTTAACTCTTATGCAGTTCTCTATCTTTCTCCAGCAAATTATCACAGGGTTCATGCCTGTTTTGACATGGAAATAGAGTCTGCAACATATTTACCCGGAACATTATTGTCGGTACGCAAAAAGACTGTCTATAAAAAAGATAGAGTTTATTGCCGTAACGAGCGAATTGTGGTTACAGGAAACTCTCCTTTTGGTCGTTTTAACTTTATTCTAGTTGGCGCAATGATGGTTGGAAAGGTTAAATTATCTTTCGATAGTGGACTTAAAACTAATATTCGCAATGGCACTTTTGCCCGCAAGTTTTATAATCTACCTGTAAATATTAAGAAAGGTGATGAAGTAGGTTATTTTGAAATGGGATCAAGCGTTATTATTTTACTTGAAGACAAGTGTTTGGCAAATCTTAACAAACAAGTTAATGCTCAGGTAAGAATGGGTGAAACTATCGCTTAAGTTAGTTGCTTAGAATTAAAAAGGGCTTTCGTCCATTTTCCCACTAGACATAAATTCAGTATTCTCAGGAATATCGTCATTCATATCAAACCCAGAGTTCATTTTTGATTCAAATTTCTTTGTGTCGCCAATATCAAAACCACTGAAATCTTGTAAATCTACAAACTTGGCATATTCCTTTTTAAATTTAAGCATTGCAGAGCCTGTTGCACCATTACGATGTTTTGCGATAATAATTTCAGCCATTCCAAGTAGTGAATTTCCTTCACTGTCGGTTGTAATACCATAATATTCGGGGCGATGAATAAACAATACCATATCGGCATCTTGCTCAATAGCTCCCGATTCACGCAAGTCGGATAACTGTGGTCGTTTGTCGCCCGATCTTGCTTCAACCGAACGATTAAGCTGAGAAAGAGCAAGTACTGGGATTTCTAGTTCCTTGGCAATTGCTTTTAGCGAGCGCGAAATGGTCGAAACTTCCTGCTCACGATTTCCTTTCATATCAACGCCAGCAGTCATAAGCTGCAGGTAGTCAATTATTACTGCTTGAATATTGTGAGTTCTTTTTAAGCGACGACATTTTGCTCTTAATTCAAATACCGAAATTGCTGGAGTATCGTCAATAAACACTGGAGCTGTTTCTAAGCTCTTTACTCTTGTTTCGAGCTGCTGCCACTCAAAATCACGTAAATCACCGGTTCTAATCTTGTCGCCTGGAATTTCAACCTCGGCAGAAATTAGACGATTTACAAGTTGTAATGACGACATTTCAAGCGAGAAAAAAGCAACTGGTCTGTCGTGGTCAACGGCCATATTACGTGCCATAGAAAGTACAAAGGCTGTTTTACCCATAGATGGACGTGCAGCTAAGATAATGAGGTCGGAAGGTTGCCAACCTGCTGTATATCTGTCAATTGCACTAAAACCGCTAGGTACACCGATTAGTTTATTTTTATTTTTCGAGGCCTCTTCAATTGCTGATAATGCCTTGTCGAGAATTACATTTATCTGAACAGTTTCACTCTTGATATTTCCCTCCGAGATATTAAAAATCTCGCTTTCGGCAAAGTTTATCAGTTCTTCTACATCTTCGCTTTCGTCATAAGAACGACGCTGGATTTCGGCAGCAGCTTTTATTAATTCGCGCTGAATATATTTCTGATGTACAAGACGTGAGTGGAACTCAAGATGTGATGCGGTTGCAACCCTATCTGTGAGTTCTGATAAATACACTTCACCACCAATAAGATCAAGTTTTTCGCGCGATTTTAACTCATGTGCTACTGTGATTATATCTACAGGTTTGTGATTAGTTCCAAGGTTTAATATGGACCGGAAAATCTCCTGATGCATGGGTTCGTAAAACGACTCGGGACGCAATACATCCATAATTGAAAAAATGGCATCAGTTTGTATCAACAATGCTCCAAGAACAGCTTTTTCAAGGTCTGACGCCTGTGGAGGCATCTTCCCAAAAATTGCATTCAGACTGTCAATCGATGTTTCCTGTTTTTGATTCCCCTTCTTTCTGTTGTCTGCCATAATTCCATTTTTTATCAGTCTCAAAAGTAGTATTTTGAATCATCAATTTTCTTGTGAAATGTCATTAGACACAAGTTTATTTATTCACATTACTTACTCATAAATATGTTAGTATCTTTTAAATTTTTGTAATGCCTGACTATCAACCATATAATTAAGTTTCAATTTTAATTAATGCAATTTTATTAACTGAAATCTTATGTTTTTTAATTTCAAACATTAACTTTACAACAAATATTTTTTGAATGATTACAATTGATAATATCTACAAATCGTATGGCGATCTGCACGTGCTAAAGGGGATATGCCTCGAAATCGGTAAATCGGAAATAGTATCTGTGTTGGGTGCAAGCGGTGCTGGTAAAACAACTTTGTTGCAAATTGTTGGTACTTTGCTCAAACCTGATAGTGGTCGTGTGATAATAAACGGCAATGATACAGTTTTGTTTAAGGAGAAACAGTTAGCGCAATTTCGTAATCAGCATATTGGTTTTGTTTTTCAGTTTCACCATTTACTGCCTGAGTTTACTGCTATCGAAAATGTTTGCATACCTGGATTGATAGCCAAGAAAAATAAATCTGAAATCACCAAAAGAGCTGGCGAATTACTTAAGGCATTAAATATTGAAGACCGTGCCAATCATAAGCCAAATGAATTGTCGGGAGGCGAAAAACAGCGTGTCGCAATTGCTCGAGCACTTATCAATAATCCAACTATTATTCTCGCCGATGAACCTTCTGGAAATCTTGATTCGAAAAATGCTAAGGATCTTTATGAAATTATATTTGATCTTAGAAAAAATTTCGAACAAACATTTATAATTGTAACACACAACGAGGACCATGCCAAGTTAACCGATAGAATGTTTACAATAAAAGACGGTGTGATTGAGTAAAAGAATAGGTCGCATATTGTTATTTTTACTATATTGCAGAAAAAAACGATATGAAAAACATTCAGTTAATATTTCTCGCATTAATTCTACTTTCAGTATTTTCAACAACTAAAGCATCCCCTATTTCAATATCTGATGCTGAAGAAACCGCAGTTAAATTCTATAAACAGCAGAAAGCTGATATGCAAGGAACTTTTATCGTTTCAACTAAGATTTACAACTCAGGTAACCTAGATTTGATTGCTTTGTTTTCCTTTAATACTGGCGGATTTGTTGCAATGAGTCTCGACAATAGTTTTAACCCTATTCTAGCTTATTCGTTTACAGGTGCTCATGATTTGAGTAGGTTTTCTGAACCTACTGATAAGTGGTTTTCGGATATTGCTGATGGGTTTAATGCTGCTATAAATTCTGGCAAATATGAAAATGTTCTGAACGAAGACTGGCTCCTTATTGAAAATGGAGATTTTCCAACCTTATCTAGCAAAGCAGCATTATTGGCAACTCCAGAGTGGGGACAAGGTTGTTATTATAACACAGCTTGTCCAGTTGATGCAATGGGTTCTTGCGGACATTCTGTAACTGGTTGTACTGCAACTGCTATGGCAATGATTATGAAATACTGGAATTATCCCCAATATGGTATTGGAGAACATTCTTATGAAACCAATCTGTATGGAACTCAATCTGCAAATTTTGGAGCAACTGAGTATTTGTGGGGTGATATGCCTGCCGCTCAACCCATAGAAGAAAATCCAGCACTTGCCACACTTATGTTTCATTGTGGTGTAGCTGTTGATATGGAATATGGAACTGGAACTTCTGGTGCGTATCCTTCTCCTGCATCTTTTGTGGATTATTTTGGATATTCTCCAAATGCAAGATATGATTATCTCAGTGACTATACTCTTCCTGAGTGGGTAGAGATTCTAAAAAGCGAAATAGATAACGGTCGTCCAGTATTGTATGCTGGTTGGGAAGAAATGTTGATTATGGGTCATTCTTGGGTTTGTGATGGTTATGATGCTCTCGATTATCTTCATTTTAACTGGGGTGACAATGGAAGTGGAAATGGGTATTTTTTACTTCCAGAAATAGTTTTTTCGGAAAATAATATGATTGTAAGAAATATCTTCCCGAACCCTGATTGTGATATAACTGTTACAGCCATTACTTCACCTTTTTCGCATACATTTACTTCGCCTGGCCAAATTACTATAAGCCTTGAGAATTTTGGTGCCGATCCTGCTTATGATGTTGTTGTGAATTATAGTGTAAATGGAGAAACTCCAGTAGTTGGAATTGTTCCGGGTTTTATACAACCTGGAGAAATCATACAATTTACTTTTAGTCAGACATACGATTTTACAACTGAACCTGGTGGGATCTTTAATATTAAGGCATATTCTGCTCATACTTGCGATTTAATTCATTATAATGATACTGC
>CAZOHR010000189.1:0-7294 GCA_964579045.1 uncultured Bacteroidales bacterium
TTTTCGATTTCTGGATATGTATCTCCAGCGATCCCGTAATATTCAGGGATTAAATTCAATGATCGGCAATTATTAATCAGTTGATAAGCATTGGAGTTATAAATCTGTCCTATCGAAAGTGCATTCCCAGGTTCCACAATTTCGTCACCCGTTACGATTATTCCGACTTTTACAGTTCTATAAACTGGAATCATTTGCAGTCCCAATGTCGCTAAAATACCACAGTGAAAAGCTCTCAGCAAAGTTCCCTGCTTTAAAACTAGATCACCAGTTTTCAAATCTTCTCCTAATGGTGAAATATTAGTTGAACTTTTATGATTGTTAATGCTGATTTTATTTTGGTCAAGCACAACAACATCTTCGACCATTACAACCATTTCTGTTCCGGCAGGTATTGGTGCGCCAGTCATAATTTTAATGCAATGTCCTTGTACAACTGCATTTTTACAATCATCGCCTGCTCCAACAACTCCATCAATTATCAATTCATTTGAAATATCGGATTTAAGTATTGCATAACCGTCAACCATACTTTTGTCGAATGGAGGCATATTTAAAGTTGAGAAAATATCTTCGGCAAGAACTCTGTTTACAGATTCAGTAATCATTATTACTTCTTTTGTACTGATAACCACTGAATCTAGAACTATATTTAAGGCTTCACTATGCGAAATCATCTTTTTTTCTGCAAAAATAATAAAAAGATTACTGAGAATTGCATTCTTGACAATGACAGTAAATGTTTATTACAAAAAACAGTATAAAATCCTTAATTCTGAGAACATTATAATTCTCAAAAATCGATAAATCTGCAAAATTGGGAAGAAGCATAACAGTAATTTTTTGCAAAATCAGGAATCCAAGAAAAATGGTTAAAATATCATATCTATCTGATTATCTGAGCATTAGCAAAGTTAAAAATTGAATATTGCAACATCCTATCTACTCGAATTGCAGAAAAGTATCGGTTTTTATCAAAAATAATCAGTTGTTTATTACAGAAAAATACGTAGCATAATCTCTGTCTCAGCTTTTGTAATGGCTTTATCTTTACATCAGAAAACAAAACAAAAAAACATAAATTATTAACTTTTAAAAAATACCCAAAATGGAAACAACAGCAAAGAAAAAAATCCTCATCGTAGATGACGACATTGATGTGATCACAGTAGTAAACGCAGTATTAACAAAAGAAGGCTACGAAGTTAGCTCTGCATTGAACAAAAACGAAGGCATTGAAATGCTTCGCAGTTTGAAACCAGATCTTGCAATTCTCGACGTAATGATGACAACTCCTTATGAAGGATTTGAGTTAGCACAAGAGATGTTGAATAACCCAGAGTTTAAGGAAATTCCTTTCCTAATTCAATCTTCAATCGACATTCTAGTAACATCAAAACTTAGTGTTTTGGAAATGGCTAGAGAATTCCGCAAGGATCCTAACTTCAAAGATTTACAGGTATTACTTGTAAAAAACATTAACGATGGCACTGCAGGTATTGATTATAAAGGCGAAGATGGCTCAACTCATTGGTTCCCAGTAGCTGGTTTCATCAGAAAACCAGTTGAAGGAGCAAAAATTATCGAAGAAGTAAAGAAACACATTAAGTAATATGATTGCTGGAACAGAGTAAGGACTAGTTTTTTACTCTGTTCTTTTTTAATTTTTCAAGGTTTGATTGTTCTTTATAATTTGTAAAATGAAAACGAAAATAAAAATACCGCTTAAATTAAAACTATTTCTGCCGGTATCTTTGATAATTATTATTGTGGTCTTAGTGTCCACAATAATATTTATTAATAGGTCAATTTCCGGTTTCGACAATCACATAAAAAGCACTCTCGAACTTGAAGTTAAAACAATTGCAAAGATGTTTGAACGCGAAAGCATTCTTAAAATGGATAAAGTTCAAACAAATCTTAAAGTTGCTCACAAGCTCTTTTACCAATTTCCAATTACAGTCTCAAAAGATTCTGTTAAAGTAAACATCAAAAATCAGGAAAGTGGATCTGTTCAAACTGTATATCTAAAAAAATGGATTAGAGATAACATTGAATTAAATTCAAGTAACGATTTTGTAAATGAGATGGAAAAACTCTTTGGAGGAACCATTTCCGTTTTTCAAAAGTCTGACAGCGGTTTTGTAAGAATTAGCACTAATGTACGAATGCCAGATGGAGAACTCGCAACTGGCACTTATATTCCAAACGAATCGCCAGTAGTGCAGGCTATACTAAGAAATGAAACATATTTTGGACGTGCTATTGTTGTAGATACTTGGTACACCACAGCTTATGAACCGATAATAATCGATGGCGAAATTGCTGGTATTCTCTATGTTGGGGATAAAGAAAAAGACCTAAGCGAATTAAAAGTAATTCTAAACACATTGCATATTGGCAAAAGTGGATTTCCATTTGTGTTCGATAAAAACGGTCATATATTGATTCATCCCGAGTTGGAAGGACAAGACTGGCCCGAGTGTTCATTCTTTGGCGAGATTAAAGGCAAGAAAGAAGGTATAATCGACTATGAACACAACGGTCAAAGAAAGACAGTTGCCTATATCTATTTTGAAAAATTTGAATTATATATTGCGACTACAATTGATAAAGATATTGAAAACAGGGAATTAGTAACAGAGGCGATTATTAGTGCAATAGTTGTTGGTATTACGGCTATTTTACTACTATTATTTCTTATCTACCGATTTACAACAGAAAAACTTTACAAGTATTTTAATGCTTTACAAATTTCGAATCAGAAACTAGCATCGGCCGAGAATGCTTTAAAACGAGCAGAGAAGCTTGCAAATATGGGTCAGATATCAGCCGGCATAGCACACGAACTAAATAATCCACTCGGAGTAATTACCATGTACAGCCATATAGTTCTTGATGAACTTCCAGCAGAAGACCCATTGCGCGAAGACATGCAAATAATTGTTACCCAAGCTGAAAGATGCAAAAACATCGTTGGGGGATTATTAAACTTTGCTCGCAAAAACAAACTTAAGGTTGTTGAAACCGAGATGGTTGAATTCATGCGAAACAGTTTAAACTCTGTTGTTATTCCAGATTCAATTTCAACTTCGATAAAATCAGAATTAAGTGACAATTATGCAATGATTGATCCTGAACAAATGATGCAAGTATTTACAAATCTCGAGAAAAATGCAGTTGAAGCAATGCCTGAAGGTGGACATCTAGATGTTTTGATTAAAGGAAATTCAAAAGAAATTGAAATACTCTTGAGCGATACAGGCTGTGGCATTCCAGAAGAAAATATGGATAAACTTTTTACACCTTTCTTCACTACCAAGGAGATTGGAAAAGGAACAGGTCTTGGTCTAGCATTGGTTTATGGAATAATAAAGATGCATCGTGGGAAGATTACTATTGAGTCAAATACAGATATTAAAAAAGCCAAAACTGGCACTAAATTTAAAATAGTATTACCAAGGATAAACTAAAAAAATTATATATGAGCGCTTTAAAATTATTAATAGTCGATGACGAACCGCACATCAGGTCTGGTGCCATCAGAATCTTAAAAGATTTTACCGTTGGATATCCCTTTATGGACGAAGATTTTAGCTTTGATATTCTTGAAGCGGAGACTGGCGAAAGAGCAATTGAGATTATCGATTCGGAGAAAATTGACATAATCCTTTTGGACAACAAATTGCCAGGAATCGAAGGTGTTGAGGTACTCGAATATATTCATGAAAAAGAGTATGATATTGCAGTGATGATGATTACTTCTTATGCTTCACTCGACTTGGCAATTAAGGCAACAAATAACGGTGCGTTTAATTTTGTTCCGAAGCCATTTACGCCACAAGAGCTAAAAACCTCAATCGAAAATATTACAAAAAACCTTTACTTGCGCAGAATGACCAGAAAAATGAAGGAAGAAGGAAAACAAATCCGTTTTCAGTTTCTTTCGGTACTCTCGCATGAGCTAAAATCGCCCATAAATGCTATCGAAGGCTATATGAATATGATGAAACAAAAACAATTAGGCGATAATATTGATGATTACATGCAAATGGTGGATAGATCGGTGGACAGGATTAACGGAATGAGAAATCTTATCATGGACTTGCTAGACCTTACAAGAATGGAATCTGGAAAGAAAGTTCGAGATATGAAAAAAATAGACATTGTGGAAATTGCAAAACACGTTATGTGTACAGTACAACCATTAGCAATTCAGAAAAATGTTGAAGTAATTCTCAAAGGCGATGAAACCCTATACATGATGGCCGACCAGAATGAGATAGAGATAATTTTAAACAACTTCATTTCTAATGCTGTAAAGTACAATATTGAAAGTGGAAAAGTGTTTATTACTATCCAAATGAAGGATGGATTCTTAGATATCGCTGTTCAAGATACGGGAATTGGAATGACTAAAGAAGATATATCTGTATTGTTTCAGGACTTTGTACGTATTAAAAACAACAAAACCAAATTCATATCTGGTAGTGGACTCGGATTATCTATTGCTAAAAAAATGGTAGAGCTCTACAATGGAGTTGTAAGTGTTGAAAGTACACCTGATGTAGGGAGCACTTTTACAGTTAGAATTCCTATTAAGGCTTAAATAAAACACATACTCTTTAGCAATTCGCTAAAAAATTGTATTTTTGTATTGTATCAAAATGCAATACGCAGGTGAAGAAATTCAATATTCCGATAAAGTTAAAATTATTTATCCCCGTCGGGAGTTTCATTACTGTAGTTGTATTGATCCTAAGTATTTATTTTGTCAATAAATCAATTCGTGAATATAACAGACAACTTGAGGACAATCTTCATCTTGAAGTGAAGACATTGTCAAATATGTTGGAAAGAGAATATGCCTTAAAGTCAGACCAGGTTTTATCAAATCTTAAAGTTGCTACTTCTTTTTTTCAGACATATGACTATAGTATCTCCGAAGATTCTGTCACTTACGAAATTACAAATCAGATAAGTAAAGAAACTAACTTGTGTTCTTTAAATACATGGAATATTAATGGGGAGAACTTTTACTCCCATGAGAAATTTGTTGACAGTTTACAGTCTATGTTTGGAGGAACTGTAACAGTTTTCCAAAAGACGAAATACGGATTTGTTAGAATTTCGACAAATGTTTTAGATGAGAATAATCAAAGAGCTATTGGAACATATATACCAATGGAATCGGATGTATGCAAACAACTTTTAGCTGGAAATAATTATTATGGGCGAGCTTTTGTTGTAAACGCGTGGTACATCACAGCATATCAACCAATTTACAAAGACAATCAAGTTGTAGGTGCACTTTATGTGGGTAGCAAAGAGAACGACCTCGAAAACTTAAAACAGTATTTATACAAGTTAAAAATTGGCAAAAGTGGTTATCCTATTGTATTTGATAAAGATGGATATCTACTTATTCACCCTACTAGAGAGGGACAACATTGGGGCGATAGCATCTTATTTAAACAAATTTGTGACTCAAAGCATGGCATAATAAAGTACACTTTAGATGACAAGCGCAAGATTATGGCATTCGATTATCTTGAACAGTATGAATTATATGTTGCTGCTACAGTGTTTTATGATGAAGAAACCAGAGATTTCAAGAATGATCTTATCCGTGCTGCAATTATTATTGGTTCAGCTTCTCTTTTGCTTATTCTCGGATTTATTTACATTTTTAACATTGGAAGAATTTCGAATTTCTTTTCCGAATTACATAAGTCGCAGGTTAAAATTGATTCTATAAGTAAAGAACTTGAAGAATCAGAAGAAAGATTCCGTAAACTTTTTGACAGTACGGGTGATGCAATCTTTGTTACTGATGTGGAAGAAAACATTGTTGAAATAAATCCTGCAGCTTGTGAATCGCTAGGTTACTCTAGAGCCGAACTTTTAAAAATGAAAATTAGTGACATAAAATCGGAGAAATACAAACCATTTGTTGGGCAAAATCGAGAAAATATTTATAAAAATGGTTTATATTATTTCGAATCTGAACATGTTGGAAAAAACGGCGAGCACTTTCCAGTAGAGTTTACCAGCAGAGTTTTTAAAATTGGCGAAAACAATTTAATTCTCAGCGTTGTTAGGGATATCAGTAAAAGAGTAGAATTTGAAAGGCAGATTCTCTCAGCAGTAATTACGGGTGAAGAGCGAGAAAGACAGAGATTTGCTCGCGAAATGCATGATGGTCTTGGCCCCCTACTCTCAGCATTAAAACTTTATGTTAACGAATTAAAATCTATATCTATTGATGAAGAAGAAAGAAAAATGCTGATAACTCAGAGCAACGAACTAATTGATGAAGCCGTTAACACCACTCGCACAATATCTAATAATCTGATGCCAACTATTTTGCAGTCATACGGTTTAAACAAAGCAGTTCAGACATTTTGCGACAAAGTCAACAAAACGAATAAACTCAATATTATCTATAAAACTGAAAATATTGAAGAAAAATTTGACACCAACTTAGAATTGATTTTATTCCGAGTTATCAGCGAGTTGATCAACAATACAATAAAACATGCGAAAGCTAAGAACGTAGATATTTTACTCGAAAAGAATTCGAATGTTTTAACACTTATTTACTCCGACGATGGAATTGGTTTCGCTGCCGAGTCTATGCTTAGGGCTGATAGCGGTGGTAACGGATTAAAAAATATCATAAGCAGAATAAAATCTATCAACGGGAAATGTTATTTTGGTAAAGGTCCAACTGATGGTTTTAACATTAAAATCGAAATAATTATTTAGATTTGCACAAATGAATGATAAGAAAATAAAAATACTGATTGTTGACGACCATGAAATTTTTAGAAATGGTTTAAAAATGGTTTTGGGCAAGCTCAAATATGTTGACCTTTGCGGCGAGGCCACCAACGGATTAGAATTTATCAATTATCTCGATTCAGACACAGCCGATATTGTTTTATTGGATATTGAGATGCCCGAGATGAATGGCATAGAAGCGGCTAAGATAGCACTCACAAAACAACCTGGATTAAAAATTATTGCTCTTACCATGTTTGGCGACGACGAATACATACAAAGTATGATAGATGTTGGAGCCAAAGGCTTTCTCATAAAAAACATAAATAAAGAAACACTCGAAAAAGCAATTCAAACCGTACACAACGGTGGCAATTATTATTCGGAAGAACTATTCGAATTTTTCACTAAACAGATTACTAAAGACAAATCTTCATCAAAAGAAGTTATTGACCTTACTCGCAGAGAAAAAGAAATACTTCAACTTTTGTGTGAGGGATTAAATAATAAA
>CAZOHR010000190.1:0-2661 GCA_964579045.1 uncultured Bacteroidales bacterium
CGCTCAGTCACCTGAGAATCCGTTGACTGAGCGGAGTCGAAGGCAACAAACAATAGAACAATAGAAAATAAAAATATGACAGATCTTGATTTTTTCATGCCCAAAGAAGAGTCGTCGATAATAAAGGTTATTGGCGTAGGTGGTGGCGGCAGCAATGCCGTAAATCAAATGTATCAAATGAAAGTACAAGGTGTAGACTTTGTGGTTTGCAACACCGATGCTCAGGCACTAAAAGCTAGTCCAGTGCCAATTAAAATAGCATTAGGTACTAGTCTAACCGAAGGTCGTGGTGCCGGTAATAATCCCGAAAAAGGAAGAGAAGCCGCCATCGAAAGCCTCGAGGAAATCGAAAAAGTACTTGACGATAATACAAAAATGATTTTTATTACCGCTGGTATGGGTGGAGGTACTGGTACGGGAGCTGCTCCTGTTATAGCACAAGCTGCTAAAGAAAGAGACATACTTACTATCGGCATTGTTTCAATTCCTTTCAAAGTTGAAGGAGAAGTGAGAATTAATCAGGCAATAGAAGGTATTAATAAGATGAAGCAATATGTTGATGCGCTTTTGATTATTAATAATGAAAAACTCCAGTCTATTTATACCGATTTAAAAATGTCTAACGCATTTTCCAAAGCTGATGATGTTCTCGCTATTGCCACAAAAGGGATTGCTGAAATCATAACAGTTCATGGTTATATAAACGTTGACTTCGAAGATGTTAAAACTGTAATGAAAAATAGTGGCGTTGCCCTTATGGGATCGGCAAAAGCAAATGGGCCAACACGCGATATGGATGCGATAAAAATAGCACTCGAATCACCATTACTCAAAGATAACGATATCAGAGGATCGAAGAATATTCTTCTTAACATCATGAGTGAAAAGGGAGATAACGAACTCACAATGAGCGAGTTTGGTTCTATTACCAAATATCTCAAAGAGGTAGTTGGTAAAGATGCCAATGTAATCTGGGGAACAGGGCATGACGAAACGCTTGGCGATAGCATAAGTGTTACTATAATTGCCACAGGATTTGAAACATATCCTGGCTTATATGAAAAAGACGAAAAGAAAAAAGAAGTTATTCGTATAAAATTCGGAGAGACCCTCGAAGTTGTTAAAGATGATATCGAAGAAAACTTTGACGAGTTTTTCCCCGTTGATACTGCTGCCGCAGAAGAAAACATAATTGAACTTGAATTGGATTTCGATCGCACTCCTCCAGAAAATGATGAAGACAATATTATACTGCCAGACATGGATAGATCGCATTTTGAGCATGTCAAAGATATAAACAAACTCAACGACTCAATGACACTCGATCAACTCGAAAATCAACCAGCATTTGCACGACGTAAATTCGAAACCGAAGAAGATATTAATAACGAAAAAGACTAAAACTATGAGCATATTTGACCTGATAAACGAAGATATTAAGAAAGCAATGCTAGCCCGAGAAAAAGATAAACTCGAAGCATTAAGAGCAGTAAAAGCAGCATTTCTACTTGCAAAAACCGAAGGTGGAGTTGCAACCGAACTAAATGCTGAAAAAGAAATCCAGATTTTACAAAAACTTATTAAACAAAGACGCGATGCTGCAATTATTTACAGAACACAGAATAGAGCCGATCTATTCGAGCCTGAAGAGTACCAAGCTGATATTATCGCGACCTATTTACCTGCTCAATTGTCAGAAGATGAATTAAAAGTTATTGTGGCTGAAATAATTAAAGAACAGGGAGCCTCAAGCGTAAAAGATATGGGTAAGGTGATGGCTGCTGCAAATGCAAAACTGGCAGGAAAATCGGATAGTAAAACTATTTCTGTTATCGTAAAGTCACTTCTTGGTTTGTAAATAAAATCTAAACAATATTAACTGCTACGGAGACCAAAATAATCTAGTTGTTTCCGAGAAAATCAATTTGGCTAAAGTAATTCAGCTAGCAATTGAAACTATACTTGCTAAAGTATTAAACGAATTGTTTATAAGCTACAAGATTAGTCTCAATTGTTATTCTTATTATTACAAATATTAAGCTCTTTTAAATTCACACTTTTAGAATTTTTCATAATACAATAAACACCTCTATAACCATCAATAGTATAAATGGCTTAAAAACGCATCATTATTAGTGATAAAAATATCAATAAATTACTGATATTCAGTTAATTAATGCTTAAAATAATTTGTTTTTACCGATTAAAAAACCTATATTTGTTTTTGAGATGTTATTAAAGGAAACTAATACTTTTAGTTATGAAAAATTCAAGAATCCCTTTATGGATTAATAAAATCCTTATTTTCTCTTTTTGTACAGTTTTCGCATTATTAATCTTTGGCACATCTGCTTATTCACAGATAACCCAAGCAGATGGACTTAGAATGCCAGGCGATTGGAATACTTGGACAAATACTCATAATATGGGTGGATCTTTTGATTTGCAGAAAATTACAACTGGAACAACTAGATGGAAAACGACATTTCAATACACAGGTGCAACAGGAAACCAAAGTTTTAAATTTGTAAGTGGTGGCTCTGGTAGCGAATGGTATAATCAGTGGGCTGGAAATACAGGAATTACTGTTGATGGTTTCTCGAATTTAACATACGGAAATACTGGAGGCACACCTCCTGGAAACAATACAATCTCTGTAAC
>CAZOHR010000190.1:2671-7288 GCA_964579045.1 uncultured Bacteroidales bacterium
CTCTGTAACCAACAATATGTATTATACTGTCAACTGGCAAGACATCGGATACGTTAATAATAGTGCAGTTTTCATGGAAACATCGGCTGCACCAGTTTCATTAACTCTATTAACTTTCTCACCAGCATCACCACTACCATGGGAACCTGTCGCTGTTGCAGTTACAGCGAATGCAGAACCTTGTGCAGAAGAAAATGTATTTATCAGATATACAACCGATGGTTTTGTAAAATCATATCTTATTGAAGTCAGTTTTACTGGTACAGCAGGAACCGCTTCAATTCCAGCGTTTCCTGCAGGTACAACTGTTGTATTCTATGCTTTTTCTACAACAAAAGAGGCAGCAGATATTGACCCAGATTTTGATATGTTAACAATAAATTTAATCAACAATTCGGGATCAAATTACACCTACACCGTTCAGACACCAGTATCTTATGAAACAGCAAATGATGGTTATTGGGATGATGGCAACACTTGGCTAGGAGGAATAGTACCTCCCGATTACAAAAAAATTACAATTAAGAATGAAGTTGCTTTAAATCTTGATTATATAGCATCCGAAATAACCATTTCTCCAACTGGTGTATTGAGTGTTGAGTCAGGTTCTATTACAATTGAAAGCAACGGCAAATGGACAAACAATGGTTCTTTTATTCCAGATAATAGCATGATTTACATTAATAATAATGTAAGCTTATCAGGAACTATATTAACTCGCTATTATGATTTTACAATTCAAGGGTATAATGTAAATTTTAACACGAGTTTGTCGCAGATCAGTGGAACTCTGGATATTGTTTCAGGCAACATTAATACAGCTCCTGAATACCTGAATGGCTCAACACTAAAATATTCTAAACCAGGAGATTATATAAGGGGTACAGAATGGAACGCCCCATACAACGTCATCGTTTCATCAGGCACATATCTAAAACTTAATATTGCTACTTTTGGAGATGATTTAACAATCTTAGGTGATCTTTCAATTAACCCTTTAGCTACAGTTGATATGGAAGCCACAGACTTCAGATTAGTAGTTGTTGGAGGATTGTATATAGCAGGAGAATTAAAATTATCGACTGTAATTGGTGGAGATTTAGAAGTGCAGGATTATTGGGAGAGAGTTGCTACAGGCACATTTACACCAAATGGTAGAATGGTCACTTTTGCGTCAAGTACAGTTAGTCAGGGTTTTACTGGACATACGACTTTTGATTATCTTAGAATTGATAATTCGGGTGGTTTTGAGGTAATAATGAATGACGGCATGACAATTAACCAAGCAATGTATGTTGAAACCGATGCTACTTTAAACATAGGCACTCAACTTATAGATGGAGGCGGTAGTTTTCAATTGATTGGCGAAGGTAAACTAAAAATCGGAAATTTGAACGGTATTTCAAGTAGTGGCGCAACAGGAAACATACAAACAATAGGTACTAGGACATTTTCAAATAATGGTAAATATCATTATGTTGGAAACAATAATCAAGTTTCAGGAAATGCACTTCCTACTGCATCAGGCACAAAACAGTTAACCATTGAGCTAGCTGATGATACTTATGAGTTTTCAATAAATACCTCTTCTTTAGTAACAATTGCATCAGGTGGCTATTTAGAAATTATTTCTGGCAAACTTATAGAAGCTGCAAATGCTGCAGATGGACGCCATATTGAAGGTGCAGGCGATTTCATTATGTCAGGCGGGGAATATCATTTTCTACGTGATGCATCATCTACAGACGTACCAAGACTAAGCGGCACATATAGTATTACTGGAGGTAATATCGTTCTTGGTGCTGCAGGAAATCAGAAACTAAAAAGTGGATTAGATTACATCAATCTTATTTTTAAATCCTCTGGTGAAGTTACTGTTGGCGCTACACCAAATATTGTTTCTGTCACCATTCAGGATACAAAAATTCTTAATACTGGAAGCAGCACTTTTGGTAAAGCTACAACATTATTGACAATGTCAGGAGGCAGACTAATTGTTACTGGCGCTAGGACACTTCCCGACATGAACGGTGCTTACAATTTAACCGGAGGAACAATCGAATTTGCTGGAACAAGTGCTAGCCATACTATTCGTGGAAGCAAAGCATACTACAATATTGATGTAACAGGAACTAGTGTCGGAACTTCAACCTCAAATTTTTCAATTCAGGCAGGTGGAACATTTACCATTAAGAGTAATGGCGTTTATTCAATCCCTTCCACTAGGGCAATTACAGGTTTAGGCTCTTTCGTTCTAGAAGCTGGTGGAACTCTCCTATTTGGCTCTTCAACTGGGATTGCAGCTTCTGCAGCTTCTGGTAATATATTAGTTACTGGTGGTCGCACTTTCTCATCAAGTGCTACTTATGGCTTCATTGGAGCTGCCGATCAGGTTACTGGTAATGGACTGCCTTCAACAATAGCGAATTTGATAATTGATAAAAGTGCTCATTCTAAGACTGTAACCTTGGAACAAAATCATACCGTAAGTAATACGATTACGATAAACCAAGGAAAGATAGTAACTGGCTCAAACACCCTAATATTGGATAATAGTAATCCAAGTTCTTTAATAGCTGGTGCTTTAAACACAAACTTTGCAAATTCGTGGATCAATGGCAAAATGAAAAGGAGAATCACTAATGTTGCTGGATACTATTTCCCTGTTGGCACATTAACTTACCTCCAAATTGGTCAATTGGATTTCTCTGCCCTAACCGATGGTGGAAATCCTTATGTTAATTGCAGCTTTACTAGCGATGCTACAGGTATCGACATTTCTGCTCTTGCATTAAAAATTGATGGATCTTTGCTTACTGATAGACTAAATAACGGTTATTGGACATTAAATGCTGAAGATGTTTCTGCTTTCACAGCCGATATTATTTTAACTGCAACTGGATTCTCAAATGGAAGTACTAATTCAAATTCTTTTGCTCTAATTAAAAGAAATGGTGGCGATTGGTTAATTCCTAATGGAACCCATTCAAACACTACTCAAAGTATAGGAGCTGGAGTTGTCTTAGTGCAAAGGTCCGACATCAGTTCATTCTCCGACTATGCAATTGCTTTTAACAAGTTTAATGAAACTCTTCCTGTAGAACTATTAGATTTCAGTGCTGAAAAGTTAAGTGACAAACAGATTCTAATTTCATGGAAAACAGCATCTGAGATAAACAATGATTACTTTGTTCTAGAACGATCTTATGATGCAGATAACTTTGAAAAAATTGCACAGATTCAAGGAAATGGAAATTCAAATAGTGTCTTAGAATACACTTTTGTCGACAACCAATTTACGAATAAAAAGATTTACTACAGGTTAAAACAAGTTGATTTTGACACAAAATACACATATTCTAAGATTATCAGTTTAAGCAATAATCAAGATTTAACATTAAACAATTCCGTTTATTATTCGAATAGCAATCTGATTTTCAATCTCCAAAATGCTGGCTTTACTAAAATTAATTATAAAATATATAACTCTCTTGGACAGATTTCGATGGTAGGCAGCTTCGAAAGTTATGACGGAGGAACTATTTCTACTCCTATCAATTTAAAACCTGGAGTTTATGTAATTAGTGTACAATCAGAAAATCTAAATTTCAATTCCAAAATTGTAGTTAATTAGTTTGATTGCTCAACAAATCAAAAGGAGAAACTCTGAATAATTTCAGAGTTTCTCCTTTTTTATTTATAAAATTTTAATTCCCTATGTTCCAAATTTTAATTATTTTTATGGAATAATAATTTCAGTTTCATCCAGCGAACCATAAAATAAAAATAATCTTATGAATACCATGTTTGTAAAAATCGCGATGCTTTTCACCTCATTCTTATTTGTAAATAACTTCTCGTTTTTCGACCTTAATATCGCAGGTCCCGACAAATACGAGAAGATGTGGGCAGAGGTAAGCAAGTTTGAAGCAGATGCTTTACCTAAATCTGCACTCGAGAAAGTAGAAGAAATTTATAATCTAGCAATGTCCGAAAAAAACGAAAAGCAGATTATTAAGTCCACAATCTACAGAATGAAATACACCAACATTTTGGAAGAAGACGGCTACGAGAAAGGAATTGTAAAACTTGAGTCGGAAGTTGCTCAGCTCAGCGGAGTGTCCAAAGCAATGCTGCACATGCTGCTGGCCACAATGTATGCCGATTATTATGCAAACAATTACTACCTTATCAACCAGAGGTCGGTGACTTTCAATTTTGAATTAACAGATCTAAAAACTTGGGACAAAACCCGTTTTCAAGATAAAATTATTAAGAACTACATGCTAGCTCTTGACGATGAATTAAAAAACATTGACCTAAAAGAGTACAACGATTTTATCACTTATGCAAACGAAACTAGTGATCAATTTCCAACATTGTACGACTTTGTAGCTTGGTCGGCAATTAACAGACTTTCGTCAAACTACGGTTACTACGACTATTACTACTACGACGATTATTACGGTGGAACAAAACCATCGAACGATAAAATAACTGAGGTTGCTTACCTTGCCGACGCTAAAGAATTTACAAGATTCCCAGTTAATGCAGACAGTCTATCATACAATTATGCTGTAATTAAAATTTATCAGAAATGGATAGATTTAAGACTTA
>CAZOHR010000191.1:0-7282 GCA_964579045.1 uncultured Bacteroidales bacterium
AAACACGTACTTCGGAGATTGGACCGTTAAATGGTACATTTGTAACAGCTAGAGCAGCAGAAGCAGCTAATCCAGCCAAAGCATCAGGCATATCATTGGTATCAGCCGACATCAGCATAACATTTACAAATGTTTCAGCATGAAAATCATCTGGGAATAATGGACGCAAAGCTCTATCAACTAATCTTGAAATAAGAATTTCGTAATCAGATGGTCTTCCTTCACGTTTTAAGAATCCACCTGGGAATCTTCCAACAGAAGCGTATTTTTCTTTGTATTCCACAGACAAAGGCATAAAATCAACATCCTCTTTTGCCGAATCTGCTACTACAACAGTTGCTAATAACATGGTTTTACCCATCTTCACCACTACCGAACCAGTTGCCTGCTTCGCTAGTTTACCGGTGGAAATCTCGATTTCTCTTCCGTCGCTTAACTTAACGACTTTTTTAATTTCATTGTACATTTTCTATTTTTTGTTTAGTTAATTCATTTGTAAAAAAAAAGCAAAACTTAGCGTCTTGCTTTTTTGTGTCTTAACGACGTAAGCCTAATTCCTTTACAATCGCTCTGTATCTTGCAATGTCGTTGGTTTTTAAATAATCCAACAAACTTCTTCTTTTTCCTACCAACATTATCAACGCTCTCTGAGTACTGAAATCCTTTTTGTTTAATTTCAAATGCTCTGTTAAGTGACTGATACGGTAGGAAAATAATGCGATCTGAGCTTCAGGACAGCCAGTGTCGTTATTAGACTTCCCGTGTTTTTCGAAGATTTCTTTCTTCTTGTTTGAATCTAAATAATTTTTCATCACTTATTATTTATTTAATTTAAGGCAGCAAAAGTAACTCATTTATTCGGAACAGCCAAATTAATTGTCTTTTTTTAAAATATTTTATTCTTCCTACTATTAAGCATTTGAAATTAATAGAGACAAGAGTCATAAATATTTAGGTCTCTGGTATCATTTCGGTAATCTGTAATCGGTAATCTGTAATCGGTAAATTGTAATAAACTTGAGATTCTGCCTTTTTTATCAAAAGTAAAATTCCAAAAAGCGGGAGCGACTATTCAAAATCACTGATTACCGACCACAGATTACCGATTACAACAACTCTAATGTTTTGTCATAATATCTAAATAATTCCAACAGTCATAATAAAAGTTTATTACTCCTCTCCCTTTTCGAGAACTACCTGTGCAAAAAGCTGATATATAAATAAAATGTTGCCAAATAAAATCAGCAAAATCCCAGCAATCTTAACATAAGCATAATCGGACTGAATTGCAGCAAGCTGTCCAGACAGAGGTAGAAGTAGTCCGATCAATATAAAATAAACAAACAGAAACAATGTTCCTAAACCAAGTATCAATGGAGAAAGATAGACAAACTTAGATGTTCGTGAAGACATTCGAATAAGGAAAAACACAATAATAAAACCTTCAAGCGAGAATAATATTGACGTAATTGCACTAGTATTAAGATAGCTAAACGCTTTGTCGCATGTTGCTATAGCGCTATTTATACTTTCCTGATATTCTGTATTTAATAAACCAGTAGCTTTGGAACGCATCATGGAAGTTATGTTTTTCTCAAAAATCATTATTCCTGAATATAAGACTACGCCTATTGTAAGTGTAAAAAGATTTAAAACTACAGCATTTTTTAGCTTTCTCAATCTATACATTGTTCTCGTTTTCTCCATACCCCCTCACTTTTATAATAAACTAATTATTGCTAACCTATATGAATCTAGACCAAAGCCTGTAATTACGCCTTTACAAACCGGTGCGACAATATTATTAAATCTAAAACTCTCTCGTAAATAAACATTTGAAATATGTACCAAAACAACAGGTATTGAGATTGCAGAAACAGCATCGCGTATTGCAACCGAAGTATGACTATATGCACCAGCATTAAGAACGATACCATCAAAAGAATTTTGCGCATCATGAATTTTATTCACGATTTCACTTTCGGAATGAGAATGAAAATACTCTAGCTTCTCAGAGTTAAACTCAACACACAATTCTTGAAAATAATCACTAAACCCAACATTTCCATAAATTTTAGGCTCTCTTATTCCAATATTGTTTAAATTTGGACCGTTAATTAATAATAGTCGCATTTCGATATTTGTATATTTCTGGTCAAAATTATAAATTATCTTTATATATTAATGAATAAATGGCAAAATATTGTAAATGATTTCCACTTTTATCTAAAATTGGAAAGAAATATGTCTGAAAACACAGTTAGTGCATATGTAAGCGATATTAATAAATTTTCTGCATTTCTCGAAATTAGTCATTTAGATGTTATGCCGTCACAGGTAAATCTCGAAAACTTGAGAGCATTTATTGAATTTCTAGCGGAAACAGGTCTAAATGAGAAGTCTCAGGCAAGAATTATCTCAGGACTAAAATCCTTTTTTAAATACCTTTTGATTGAAGATATAATAACAAAAGACCCTTCAATTCTCCTAGAATTGCCAAAAACAGGCCGAAAGTTACCCGTTGTTTTATCTATCGAAGAAATAGAGAGTATGTTAAGTTCAATAGACGTTAGTACTTCACTGGGTCATCGTAACAGAGCAATAATAGAAGTGCTATATGGGTGCGGCTTAAGGGTTTCTGAGCTTGCAAGTTTAAGAATTTCTAACATATTCTATGCTGGTGACTATCTAAGAATTATTGGCAAGGGTGATAAACAGAGACTAGTACCACTTGGAAGTGCGGCAAAAAAAGAAATTGACTATTACATGAAGTCTTTCAGAAATCATATTGTTCCAAAGAAAGGTCAAACCGACTTTTTATTTTTGAATCGACGAGGAAGTAAATTAAGCAGAGTAATGATATTTAATATTGTTAAAGATGCTTGTCTAAAAGCTGGTATTGAAAAAACTATTTCGCCGCATACCTTTCGCCATTCATTTGCAACTCACCTAATCGAAGGAGGTGCCGATTTACGTGCGGTTCAGGAAATGTTAGGACATGAATCAATAACTACGACAGAAATTTATACGCATATTGATAGAGAATTTCTACGAGAAGCAATAATCCAATTTCACCCAAGATCATAAAAAAAGCCATCCTGAAGATGGCTTTTCTATTATCTAATAAGTTGAATATTACCGCTGTGTTCGTGCCCTATGGAATCATAATCAGTGAATTTAACTATCCAGTAATATACTCCATTAGGCAAATACTCATCTCCCTTCATTCTCGATCCTTTAGTTCCATCCCAAGCGCCTTCGCCACAAGAGTCGCAAGCCACATCGCCATCAAATTCTTCGGTTGCATAAACCAATTCACCCCACCTATTATAAACTTTTAGAGTGTAGGTATAGTTATTAATTCCATTACCACAAATTCTGAAACAGTCATTTTTACCATCCCCATTTGGAGTAAATGCTTGGGGTGCATAAAGAGTATATTCTTCGCGAATCAATACCTCTCTCATTGATGTATCTGTGCAACCATATTCATTTTCGCTAACTAACATAACTTCGTATTCACCAATGTTGTTATAAAAATGCTCGGGGCTTTTAAAGTTAATCGTTGAGTCTCCATCGCCATAATACCAGAAATAGAATAATGCTTCTTCAGAATAGTTTTCAAAGCTTATCCTTGGATTTAAAATACCAGCAACTTCTGGTACAGCAGAGAAGTTAGCATAAGGTTGAGGATAAATCTCAACTAATTCTGTTTTGGTAAGACTATCTTTGCATCCAAACTCATCTTTTATTACAAGATTTACATCATATAATCCTTCTTCGCTATACTGATGAGTAGGACTCTTTACAAATGCAAACATATTATCACCAAAATCCCAAACATAATCATAAGAATCTACGGTATCGAGGGAAGTAAAGTAAATATATTCGCCTGGACAACCCTCTGTTACATCGATTGAGAAATCGACAATTGGCAAAGGCTGAACATATATTGTAATTGAATCACTTACAGATGGAGTTTCGCACAAGTCTTCTACTGTGAAAATCAAATTAGTAGTTTCTTCAGGTACATAATCGAAAGGAGATCCAATGATATTGCCATCATTATCTGTGATTACATATGGACCACCGTTTCCTCCGCCAATATCAAGCTCGATACGTGTTCCATCACCTGAACAAACATTTTCGACACTAGTGATGATATGATCTATTGACAAAGGAGGATTTACAGTTACAGTTACATAATTTCCATCGGTAGTACATCCATTACCATCAGTCACTGTCAAAAAATAAACTGCAGTAGTTGCAGGACTTGTTGTAAATTGATGTTCCCAGTTTTCAACATTATCAGTACCACGCCAATAGAAATGATAAGGCTGATTTCCGCCTGAAGCTTGGCCTACGACAGTTGCGGTTCCTCCAACACAAATTGTTGGATTATACAAAGTAAGAACATTAAGTTCTTGAGGGGTAGCTATTGTTGAAGATCCATAAATTCTACAATTATGATCATCACTAACAGTAAGATAATAAGTTCCATCACCAGCTATCAACTCACTAACCTGAGTATTCTCTGACCATATATAATTATAAGGTGGAGTTCCTCCTCCAACAATGGCTTGAATGCTTCCATCTTCTGAATACCAACACAACGCATCTTCAGTCTCTAAGTTCAAATATAATGCAGATGGTTGAGAAATAACAAACATAGTGTCAGCACGACAACCAATCTGGTCTGTGAGAGTAACAGTGTATAAACCTGCGCAAAGATCTTCTAGGTTAGGACCATTGTTGTCCCAACTAAAAGCAAATGGCTGAAGACCTCCAACTATTCCTAATAAAGCTGACCCATCACATGTTTGGTAGCACGTATTATCATTGGTTTGCAGGCTTAAGTGAATTTCTGGACTTACAATTACTTCACTAAAAGCAAAATTACTAACACAATCGTGACCATCCTCAATATAAACAGTATATGTTACATCGGCATGAGGTACAACATTAAATGTTTGCGGTCCAGCGACAAAACCATTGCCATCGCCATTATCCCAATAAAATGTATAAGGTCCTGTACCGCCTATTTCTTGAGCCACTATATTAACCGATTGATTTTCACAAATTGCAAAATCTCCTGAGGTTATTACCTGCAATAAATTTGGCTGCGTAATTGTAAATTGTTCCATTACGCTACAACCATTAAAATCAGTTACTGTTGAAATATAAGTTCCAGCAGCAATATTATTATGTGCGCCACCATTAAAACCATCACTCCAAATATAAGTATAAGGAGGAGTGCCACCATTTGCCCAAATATTTGCTCCACCCGCTTCGGTTCCATAACACGGAACATGATAAAAACTTGTATCGTATTCAAGTAAAGTAGGTTGGTTAATCGTAAATGACTGCACATAAGTACATCCATTAGCATCAGAAACTGTTATTCCATAATCCCCCGCACAAAGATTAGACATTACATTAGTTGAAGAACCCCATGAGTAATTATATGGAGCTACACCACCTGACACAATAATTGTTGCCCTACCATTACATGATTCGAAACATGGGTCATCTTCGAGAGTTAGAACTCCACTCAAAGGTAGTGGAATATTTGCATTAATACTGTTATTAACAACAGCAACATCTTCGTTTATAGTTAAACTTATTACATGATTTCCTGGAGTAGGAAAATTAATTACATAAGGCCCTTCGCCAGAACCACTAATTATAGTTGCACTACCAAAGTTCCAAGTAAAGGTAGCCAGACCAGGAACAATATCACCAGTAAAAACTACTGTTGTATTATCCCCAAAACACAACGTTGGTGACACATCAAAAGTAGCAGTAGGCACATGATAGAAATTAACGCTTATTTCGTCAGAAGTAACACAGTTAGGTGCTAGACTTGTTTCTGTCCACATAAAGGTATATACTCCGAAAATATCTACTGTTGCTGTTGCATTAGTATTAGTAAGTGGAGCAACACTTGCTATGCCTGGACCACCAGTAATTGACCAAACTCCAGTATTTCCAGCGGCCATACCTGCACTTAGATTAGTACTGAGTGCTGCAACATCAAAATCAGGACCTAAATCAACTACAGGAGGTTGAATTACAGTAACTGTGGTGCTTAAAGTAATTGTATCACAAGGGTATATAACATCACATGTATAGGTAGTTGTAACTGTAGGATTTACAGTAATACTATTTACTCCAACAGCACCTGTGCTCCATTCAACAGTAACATTCGCAGGGTCTGGAGTAACAATATCTAAGGTGAGCGTTGCAGGGTCACCTGTACATATTGGCCCATCGTTGGTAAGTGTTGGAGTTACATCAAAAGCATCAAGAATAGTAATTGTGTGTTGGGTAGTCCCAGCATTACAAGGGCATCCATTCTCAAAATTAAGAATAATTGTTTCATCACCCTGAATAACCCCCGTATCATAAGCATCAAAATAATAAGTCAATGTTTGCTGACCTGCAGGGATTACCAAATTAGTAGGAATAGTTGAATAATCAGTTCCCGGTGTTGCTGTCCCAGTAATTGTCATCACTATCGGCACAGGCTGATTTAGCGGAGTTGTAGGAGTTCTACTAAAGACGATATAATTTGAGCAACCTCTCATTACGCTTAGAGATGCCGACCATGAGTTAAAACTCTCAACAGTATAACTTTCGCCAGAAGTAAATGAACTTGCTTTAAGGAATACAGCAGAATCGTATGATGAATCGAAGACGTCGGCAACTGCAAGTTTGATATGATAAGTTGCACACGCAGTAACCGGTTTGCTTGCAGTCAAAGTAACTGTCATACCATCGTATTCAATATTTGGGCTTGTTTCACTATTAACGTAATATTGAGGATAATCAACATCATTAACATTATTTATTGTTACTGGGGTAGCTGTTGAAGGAATTAGCGCTACATTAAAATTAACATAACCCTCTGGACCACCTGAGATTAAAAAGGCAAACACATCATTAAAACTTGAATTTGCAAACTCTGGATACTCGTCACTAGCAAAAACATATTCAAATTCTAGCAAATCAGATGCTGGCACAAAGTCGAATTCTAGCACCGCTGCATCGTTTGTTGCATCCCCAATAATTGCTTCAAGATCGGCATCTCCACCACTTCCAATAATACCACTAGTACTTCCCATTGAATTTGGTCCTGGTGCATCGATAACATACCCAGAAGAAAGAATTACACCATCATTAAAATCCAAGCCAGGAATTCCATTCGAAAAATAGCCAATAGAGCCAGGGTCTCCAGTGTAAACAATATTTGTTGCAGTAAGACATCCTTGAATTAAAACAT
>CAZOHR010000192.1:0-7269 GCA_964579045.1 uncultured Bacteroidales bacterium
CTTTAGAACTAATAATTTGCTTTTGAATATCTGATTCGAGAAATGCTTTTGCGGCTGATTTGTCAAGTTCGTAGTTAAAGCCGCTTTTAGCTATGGCATCATCGCAATACCAAAGGACTTTTTCGATTTGAACTTTAATGTTTTCATCGGAAATTGTTTCACTGATGTTAGTCATAGGCCCCATACTGATGATCGTAACCTTTTCGTCTTCAGATTCTATTTCGGCTTTCAGCAGTTCGATTGCGTTAGGAAATTGCGGAAGTTGAATTCCATTTTCGTTTCCCCAGTTCATTACCGAGCAAACAGAATGACACTGAGACACATTTTTGTTTATTGTTTTTCCATATCCAACAGGTATCCCTTCGTGCCCGAAATCTTTAAGAAGTGCTTTTACTTTTACATAAACCTCTTCGGGTCTTAACAAACCATCTGATGTCGTAATTGCAAGAACTTCAAACTCCGGCGATGCCAAAATCATGCATATTGCACGCAAATCATCTGGCCCACCATCGGTGTCAATTATTACATGAAATCTAGCTTTGCCCGAGTGAGCAAAAACTGCTGATGAAATTATCATCAGTAAGCTTAAAATTAGTAGCGTTGTTTTCTTCATTAACTTAATTTTTCAAAATTTTATTTTCAAACAGCACTGCCTCCCGCGCGAGTTACTCGCGTGGGTTGAATGTAGTGTTATTGGGACTTTACTCTTTTTGTTTTTTTAGTTGAATATTTACACCAGCAGTAAAATTTATACCAGGCATTGGATATCCATAATTTATCTCATATTCTGAATTTAGCAGGTTATTGCCCGAAACAAACACGCTGATAAATTCCTTTATGTTGTAATTTACTTTTGCATTTAAAACCAGATAACTTACTTTTTTAACATTCCCAACTGCTAACGAAGTGTATAAGCCATTGATATACTGTAAATTACTGCTAACTGTTAATTTTTTAAATTTGTATCTCGCACTGAAATAAGCCTGATGTTCTGGTGACGCAATTATAAGATTTTCCATATAGAGGTAGGAGTAATTTAGGTTGAGGAACAAATTCTTAGTAACATTAAAATTCGCTAAAAATTCGCCACCGTAATTACTAAAAACTCCTGTATTCATATTCTTTGGAACTCCGCCAACCATAATTGTTTTAATCAGGTTACTACCATTATTGTGAAAAGCTGTAATTTCAAAATTCAATTTGTCATTTATTCTTTGTAGATAGCTTAATTCGTAATTCATTAACTCTTCTGGTAAAAGATCCTCGTTTGCGGGAGCCCAAAGATATAACTCTCGTATTGTTGGACTGCGGAAGCCTTTTGAGACTACTGCTTTTACTGTTGCATCCTGATTAATATTGTAGCACAGACCGCCCTGAGGAATCCATTCGTTGCCATAAACACTGTGATATTCGGATCTGATTCCTGCATTTAAGATTATTTTTTCTTTAAAATTGTGCTGCATCAGTATATAGCCAGCCATTTCGGTTAGGGTTGTGTCGCCAAAAACGATTCCTTCACCATTCATAGCCAGAGTATTTTCTGCGATTCCTCCAAAAGTTTTAAAATCAACGCCCATTGTTGTAAGATTTCCTTTGAAAAAACTTCCACTCTGATAAAACATTACACCTGAATTTATGTCTTGTGAATGAAACCCATCGTAAATAACATGTTCGCCGAAGTTGTGAAATACTTTTAGTGCACCATCAAAATTTTTGAAATTATTTTCGACAGAGAAAGATGCTTTTCCGCGCATAATATCAATCCAGTGAGCAGTGTTTATGTATGACGAATCGGTTACATACGAAGGACCAGGATCTGAAGTGTAAAACTTTGCGATATTAATGTCAGCCGAAGCAGTAATTTTACTAGTAATATCGTATGCAGCTTTAAAATATCCATTGTTAATTTTGAAATCAGAATTTGTGCGGTGTCCGTCAGTTTGATCATGGTTATAAGAAGCAAAAACACTGAATTTACCTTTACGATAACCGCCGCTAGCCATGTATTTTTGAGTATTAAACGAGCCATACGAAGCTCTGGCATTTAGTGAATAGCCATCAACTTTTTGTTTTTTAGTTATAATATTTATTACACCGCCCATTGCACCTGAACCATAAAGAATAGATGCGGGTCCACGAATGATTTCGACACGTTCCACATCAGAAGCAACGTAAGAATCGGGTAGGGGGTGACCCATAATTCCCATATATTGCGGATGTCCGTCGAGGAGCATCAGAACCTGAGTATTGGGACTTCCACCTACACCACGTATGCTGATTTGACCCGCAGCACCTGATGAAACACCAAAACCTGTGGTTCCTCTTTCGGTTACGAATAAACCTGGAACCTGCTCGCTGATGATAGGTAATAATGCAGATTCGTTGCTGTTTTCAATATCAGATTTGTTAATTATCGAAATTGTCAATGGAACATTGTTTCTAATTACTTCAGTTTTTGAACCTGTGACTACAACTTCGTTTAAGTGGATAGTGTCTTTTGTTCCTTGAGAGTATAATGTAAATGTTACAAATACTGCCAAAATTCCCGTTATTGCCAATCTTTTCATAATATCAGAATTTAAATTTTACTTAATTTCTGGCAAAAGTATAGAATTGAATTCTAATAATTGTCTAAAATGCTGATAATCAAGTTGTTAAAAAGTTAACGACTAATAGATTGGTTAAACTAATACTTTGATTAAATCATGTTTTCGTTTGAAAATATAGGATCACAAGCATTCAAACTACCACTAAACATATGGGCAGCTTCTCTGCAACCACCATCGCAGCAATATGTATAATTGCAGTTTTTGCACATTGTAGGAAGATAGTTTTTTTGCGTAAATTTCTTCCAATATTCATTTGTTTTTAGTCTTTCTATATTTGTAAAATGCTCTAGCATTTTTGAAGAATGATTACACGTCCTAACCATTCCTTCGGGACCAATCACAAAAAAATCAATGGCTGCAGAACAGCGGGTTCCTACTTTTAAGTTTTTTAGCTGTAATCCTTTTAATAGACAAATAGGGATTTCTGTACCCGTACTACCTTTTCGATTAGCTTTTACTAACACATCATCAGCAATTTGTAACATTTCAATCACATCATTTTTGTCTAATAATAGCTCATCAGCATAAGTCATTCCTCGCCCTCCTGGTAAAAATCTATTAAGTAATAATAAATCGGCACCAGCTATAAGCGCATTTGAGATTGTTTCGTACAGCTCACCAATATTCTTTTTTGTAACCGTAATATTGGCTGTAGTCTGAATGCCAATTTCTTTGGCCAATTTGAATAATTGAAGTATCTTTTTATAATTACCATTTTGAGTGTGATAATTATATGTTGTTAATCCGGGCAAACTTAAACTTAAATGAACATTATGTTTTTTTAGGAAGACTAAAAATTCTTCATCTATTAGTTGTCCATTTGAGATAAGAAATTGATTTGGCGGATTTTCTATTATATCGAGACTTTTAGTGACATGCTTAGCTTTCTGACTGCTTGTAAATTCAATGATTTCATGGATGTTTTTATTAAGGAATGGTTCGCCACCAGTATAGGAAATGTTACAAATTCCTAAATCAATAAGTTTGCTTATACATGTTTTCCATTCGTCAACAGATAATTCATTATTCTTAACATAGCCACTGTCTGAATATTCCCATGGGCATGAACAAAAAAGACATTTGTTATTGCACGAATAAGTCATCTCAAGAACGGCAGAGGCAGGGAGAAAAGAATTTGCTATAATTGAGGTTTTGGGCATTATAATCCTAATAATTGTTGAATTCTATCTTTATAGTCCACTAAAGGTTCTTCATCGTCTCGACTCCCGTTGTGAATGAGGCTTCCACTAAGGAACTCTATGATTAGCCTTATGTCCATATATGAAACATTCTTGGTGACAATTGTATCACTGGTTCCTTCAATATTGATATAAAGAAGTAAGTTTGGATTTTCTATGTCAGGGCTGCAATTTCTGCAAAACTCTAATTCATTAATGTCTATATTAATTCCTTCTACTTTATCTATTTCTCGTTTTACAGCACCGAGTTCCCATTCTATATATTCTACAGTGTTGTAATTAAAATCTCTGTTATAGAGAGTTCTTGTACCACATTCAGGACATATATATGAAGCTGTATCGGGTGCCATGGCCATTTCGTAGCACATAGCTCCCATTTCTAAATTGGCTGGAACTGGTGAGGTTGATAAAATATCGAGTTTTTGTTCAATTTGTCTCTTCGAATACATAGGACTAATTGACTTAAATAAAAAAGATTTTGTTCTTATTAATACGTCTTGCACAAATCCTTTGCTATTAGTAACTTCTTCCTTATCGGTGCTGCATGCCGAAACAGACAAAATAGGAATGAAACTTATTGCAATTTTAGTCCACAAACTTTTTGACTTTTTTATCATGTTTAGCTATCTTTTGTAAAAATCAAATTTAGAATAATTATTCCAGAAATCAAAAATAAATGTTCTGCCAAATACAATTAGAGGCTGAGGAGAAATTTCAGAAATGAGTGGTCGGATTTAGCTGAAAATATAGGAATCATTCAAAACGATGGATTTTTACTGCACAATCAATCGTGTGGTTTCAATAATTTTATCCTTACCAATGAGACAAACAAAATACAAGCCTTTGGGCCAGTTTTTAGTTGAGATATTTTGATTGCTAGAAGTAGTTAAAGATTCATTTACAATAACTTTCCCTGCGATGTCTGTAATCCTTATTAATAATTCATCATTATCGAAACCGTTTGCAATGTCAAGTCGAAATTCCTCATTTGCTGGATTTGGAAAAATCCTTATTTTATTGCCAATGGCTTGTTCTGTAAAACTGAAATCTTCGATTGTAAAATCTTTAGATGCAATTAAAACACAACCGTGAAAATATGATGTCAGATCAACAGTATAATTACCAGCAGCATATAAATGAGTTGGATTGGGGGCTGAGCTTATCGAAGACCCATCCCCAAAACTCCAGAACACAGAGTCGTAATTCTGAGACAGATTTGTAAATTCGACTTCACTATAGTTGATTGTATAATCGAAATCTACAGTTTGGTTATAAACATTTATTCTCCAATCTGATAAATGATTAAGAACAATTGTATCGGCAAGCAACTGATAATTGGCTGCTTCTTCAACTGGTAAATCATTAATAATAGTAGTACCCAAAGAGTTTTTCTGAAAGATTGATGCATAAAATACGCACGCAGCAATGTAAGATCCTTTTGCATTTGGATGAATATCTCCTGTGCTGCCCCAAAGCATATTACTCTGATCGTCATTCCATGCTGCACTAATTGCTTCACCTACTGGCGCATAGAAGGTTTTAGTGCTATCAGCAAGAAAATTAAGGTTTGTATGAATCAAGTCCATGGTTTCGTTGTATGTTGCAAGATTCTCGGGAGTACTGCCCCAAACCCCGTATGATATTTCGTAATATAGAACTTTTGTACACGGATTATAAGTATAAATTGAATCTAGCAATGTTTCTGCTCTGACTAAGGTCTCTTCAATAGGATATGAATAACCTGGCGATTCGTTAGAACCTGGTTGCAAAACTATGAAATCCCAATCTCCAGCGCGAAATAGTTCATAAACATTTGGATCCTCAACATGGTTAACAAAACCAGTACCTCCAGGGGCATAAATCGTAACTTCTGTTAAATCGCCAAATGAATTTGCAATATTCTCGAATGTCTGAGGCATATCATTAAAATAGGTAATGCTGTTACCTATAAAAAGAATCTTCGTCGTATTCTGAGAGAACGAAAAGTATGTAAGAGAAATTAAAATTACAGTAATTAGGTGCTTCTTCATGATGGTTTATTCAATATGATTTAATCGTAAAATTACAAAAAAAAATGTAAAAATAGTTAAGATATTAAATTGACCATTCCTCTCATTAATTGGAGCTAGGTAATATGAGAATTCTATTATATTGTTGAATGGTAATAGTTCTTGTGTTCTGAGGCTGTATGTGTTTAGTGAAAAGTTGGTGTCTAAAAAACAAATATAAATTAAGGATTACTTAATCTTACTAAATCTATTGCCATCAAGTAAGTTGTTAACTCACGTTCAAAGAAAGATGATTTAGTTTTTTTTACATATTGAATATTGGTTTTTCGATCAGTAATAAAATATTGGTACGTATAGTTACCCGCCTTACCATAAGCGGAATCATCAACTTTATAATCAACTAAATATCTGTACTTGTCTAAATCTCTATATTTAGTTCGTATTTCAGATAAACTTCCAATTACATATTCTCCAGTATATTTTTCAAATGCTTGGCGAGTTGATTTCTGTACGGCTTTCTCATCATGTAAAACTCCAACAAGAATAAATTTCTCTGTTTTCATTTCGGGTGGAATTTCGCCACTTTCAACTGTGATATTTTTTGCAAAAACTTCAAGACTTACGCAGGCTGAAGTGCCAATAAATAGGCCGGCAAATAAGATAATTAACAAAATGTTTTTTTTCATATATTTTAATTTACTAATTCATTCATGAAAAATTTTTGAATTAAAGAATCCAACACTCAAATTGCATTACAAAATTCCTTTATCCGACATTAGTTTTATCAATTCTTCATTCGCTTCAACCAAGGATGCACCAAACATATCTAGTTCAATTTTCCAGATGTCGCGGCCTTTTAACATCAATGAGCGGTCGGATTTGATGAAAATATAGGAATCATACAAAACAAAGTATTCTTTTACCATAAGCCAGATTTGGTTATCAACGGTCTCAAGCTGTTTTAGAATTTCCTGCTTCTTTTCGAGATCTTGTGGATTGTTATCGAAATTAAAATGACGACACAATCGGCTTAAATTGGCAATAAGATTATTTTCAATTTCTTCTTTCATTTTGTTTTGTTTTTGTTAATTATCGTCTCAATTTCCTGGTCTTTTTTTATTAGGAAATTTACTTTTTCTACAGCAGAAAGAAGATCGTAATTCTCTATCTGAATTCCAGGAGATGGTGTTATTGTTTCAGACGACAAGTTAATAATTCCTCTAATCCCGCACAATAGCAGAGCATCTGCAATTTCCTGAGTAAGATCAGGGCAAACAGCAAGAATTGCTATTTCGATATTTTTATCATTTATTATATCTGGCATCTTCTCGATCGTGAAACATGGAATACCATGATGCGATTCTTTATCGGCAGAAAAGCTAAAAATCGCTGCAATTTCGAATTCGATAAAACCAGAATCAATAAAGTTTTTATAAACATCTACCAATGAAA
>CAZOHR010000193.1:0-7245 GCA_964579045.1 uncultured Bacteroidales bacterium
CAGCGATGGGTTTTTTGTTTGTCCAATCCGCCAAAAACCCCGTTTTTGAAGCGGATTGGACAAACAAAAAACCAGCGAACACAGTTCGCTGAGTTTTAGTTTTGATAGCCCACCCCCTGGGATCACAAATTTTGCTTGAGCAAAATTTGTAATCCCGTCAACGTGATTTAGATTACCAAAATTTTGCGTTAGCAAAATTTTTAATCCACTCTTAGTATTCCAGTTTTTCTCATTTTGCGTTAGCAAAATTCCTAACCCCCTCTTCCGTTTTTAAATTAACCAATATTGCGTTAGCAAAATTCACAATTCCCTCCATCTGCCTTAGTTCACCAGAATTTTGCGTCAGCAAAATTAATAATCCATTCTTCGTATTTTAATTTATAATTTTGCCTTAGCAAAATTCCCAATCCCCTCCATCTGCCCAAGTTCACCAACATTTTGCGTCAGCAAAATTCATTAACTTAAGAACATAAGCCAATCCCCCCTCTCAATAAACCATTAAACGAAAGCAGAAAACTAATTACTTCAACACTCAGAAGATTAAAATGCCTTTACACCTCTTATTAAGTTTGAACTTGAACTTGCTGGTGTCGAAGGAAATCCATGATAAGATACAAAAGCATAAGGATTAAAGGCGGGATTGACAGTACTGCACCAATAATAGTTAAGATTTGAAGATATCTGAGTTAGCCCAGATGCTGCTGAATTATTTACATGAAAACGATTGTTCCATAATAATTTATATTCATCAAAAGAAGGCACAAACCAGTCTTCGCCTAATGCTTCAACCCAGTTTCTTGCGGTTCCTGCCTGCGCCGACATAAGTTGCGTGTTATAAGCACCGTCAGAATAGCTATTTTCAACTGCAATACTATTCCCCCAGGTTACAGTGCCTTCTGTTTTAGAAACTAATAAACCATGTTGCCTTCCATCACTTCCAATATATATATGATAAACAATTCCACCCAAAGTATCTTGTCCCAAATAAAATGGACCGGTACTTATTGTATTATTATCAATATAGATTCCACTACCTTCAATTAGTTCATCCTGTTTATTGTTCCAGTATGCAGTGTCAATCTCGGTTATGCCACTCGACACTGAAGAGTTGAAAACGGGATCTATTTCATTTAACACTCCTGTTAAACTATCTGCAGTATTTGAGTGAAAAGCGAATGGGACACTTAAAATCTGACTGATACCAGTAATTGTGTAGTTTGAGCCACCTTCGATGTCAGTCTCAGTTTTTATAAAAAATGTACCGCTTGACCATTCTATTGAAGAAAAATCATCTGTTGTGGTTCCAGTGCCAATTTCAATTGTTATAAGTCCGTTTTCGTTCGATTCTGGAGTTTGTGTTTCAACGTAAACTTCTTCACCATCAAACGAATCTTGTAAAATGCTTATTCGCATACCCATTATAGTATTATTAACCAAAACGTTGCTACTATTTCTTATTACTGCCTGATAGCTGATTTTTGCTGGAGCTTGAGCAAATAAAATGCAACTGACAAATATTGCGCAAAATACTGTAAATAGTCTGTTCATAGCCATTGTGTTTTTATATTTGTTAATTCCGCTGCGGCGGATGTTTATGTTTATATTTTAATTAAAATGATTTTACTGCTCGCACCCACAACATATCATCGTCACGAAAATAATTTACATTCCCGTTCTGAGCAAAAAATGCAAAAATGCGGGATGAATTTAGTATTGTACTTGTTAAATAGACATTCTCTTTAATAATTGTCAGACCAGTTGCATTTGAATTATTCACAAAAGAACGGTTGAGCCATAAAATATTAAATTCGTCAACTGAAGGAACATACCATCCGGGACCAAGGCTTTCTGCCCAGTTTCTGGCGTAACCAGAATTGTTATTTAACATTAAACTAGTGTTGTAAGCTCCATTCGATGTGCTGTTTGATGGACTACTATTTGTGCCGTAAATTTTCATGGATTCAGTTTTCGAAACTATCAAACCATGCTGCAACCCATCTGCACCTGTGTAAACATAATAGACTATTCCACCCAGAGTGTCTTGACCTAGGTAAAAGCTACCTGTATGGACGATATTTTCGTTAATGAATATTCCAGAACCTGCTGTTGTTTGAGTTTGCTTATCATTCCACGTTGCTGTGTCTATTTCAGTTATTGCTGAAGCAACAGAAGAGATAAAATTAGAATCAGTTTCAAGATAGTCTCCAATAATTGTATCGGTTGTATTCGAATAAAATGCGAAAGGAACACTTGCAAATTGGCTTATGCCAGTAATAGTGTAGTTGTCGCCACCTTCAATATCTACTTCTGTTTTAATGAAAAATAATCCGTCAACCCAATCAATTTCCGAAAAGGAATCAGTACTAGTACCTGTTCCGATTTCAAGTGCAACCAAACCATTACTGTTAGTTGTGGCTAAATGCGTTTCCGTATATACTGCAGCTCCAGTAGGGGAATCTTGTAAAACACTAAGTTTGATTCCAATTAGAGTGTTTGAAATCAACACATCATCGATATCTCGAACAATTGCTTGATAACTTATTTTCCCTGGGGCTTGTGCAAATATTCCTAATGTTATTAAAACACTAAAAAACAATGTTAGCAACTTTTTCATTTTACTAATTTTTTACAATTTTAAATACTGCAACTTCTGTGTTTCCTTTGCTTGCTTTAAGAAAATATGTGGCAGGTACGAAATCTTTTATGGATATGGCAGTTTTAACACTTATTGCTGTCTCTTCAATCAATAGTTTTCCATTTGCGTCGTAAATTTGATAAACAACCCCAGCTAAATCAGTATTATCAAAATCTAATGTAAGGTAATCAGAACTAGGGTTTGGGTAAACTGTAAGTTTTATGCCTGAATCAGAATTCAGAGAAACAGTAAATATTTCATATGGTTGTTGTACTCCTTCAGAAATAGAAGCATCTAAGTTTTGAATCGTGCTGTAGCTGACTTGGCCTGTAGAATACGAAACCGAACCGCCAACACCCGTTCCATTGCCGCCTGTAGCAACTATTGCCTGCTGTGCGTTTGCTCCAGTTATTATACATAATAACAATATTGTAGAAACCGCTTTAATTAAATTTTGTATCATTTTATTCTGGTTGTTTGTTAATTCAAAAATAAAGAAAATTCGAATTAAATACAATTTTATTTTAAAAAATATTTTTGCTTTCAACAATGCTAGTAATCTATTTGTTGCCCTGCCTACAACTTCGCTTTTAAAGTTTTAACATTTTTTTCCAATATTCAAATTCTTTTTTATCTTTGCATTCTAATTAATTCTTTATTTATGTACCCTTACGACATTGAAATAGACGGATACCGTGCTTCAGATGATGAACAATGGAGAATCACACGCTTGCAGATGGTTTTGGCTTATGCTCAGGCCTTGGCTGATATTGGAAATAATGAATCATTCTACAAAAAAGTAAAAACATTGTTTGACGAAGAGGGAACTCTTATTGTTTCGTGGCTAGTACCACCAACTGAAGAGGAAAAATCATACATAAACAAAGCCTGGGGAAGTATAGTTACTGATTATGAGGGCAATGAGGTTGAGCATTTGTAAAACAAAATGCTTGGTTCTTTAACATAAAAATAAAATTTAAAGCCTTAAGAAAGTGAATTTCTTAAGGCTTTAATAATGAGTTAATCTTGTTAAAACTATTGTTTTACCATTTTCTTAATCAGTTGTTCGCCATTTTCATTCTCTAAAATAAGCATATAAAAGCCATTTGGTAAATCTGAGGTATTAATTTGTCCATTTGTTGAGGTGCTAATGAATTTAATTAGCTGGCCTGTAACAGTTGTAAAGCTGATAGTTTTCACATTTTCAGGCTCACTAATTATTATAATATCTGAAAATGGATTTGGATAAACACTTTGATTTACAAAACTACTTGTCTCAATACCATTATTATCAAAGAAGTTTGCATTTAGGGTAAGATTATTGGCTGGCATGTTAAATGTATATTCAGCAGTACTTGCAAATACAGCACTCATTGCATCAGTCCAATTAACAAAATCGAAACCAGAATTTGGAATAGCGTTTATAGTAACACTTTCACCTTCGGCAAACTCACCTTCACCAGTTAAACTTCCACCACCTGATGGGAGAGAATTTAGATCAAGAGTATATAATACAACGTCTTCATTAACAAAATGAGCCGTAATGTAAACATCATTTGCTGGCATGATAAAAATATAAGGATTGGCGGTGCTTACACTTACTCCATCAATTCTCCAGTTTTGAAAGTCAAAACCAATATTTGCGAAAGCCTCAACACTTACTTCCTCTCCTACATTGTAGGTCCAATCTCCTGAATATGATCCCATATAACTAGGCTCGACTTCAATGAAAACCTGATAATACTCGTCAACAAATGTAATAAAGTAATATGCAGATGCTCCAATATTAAAACTTATTTCAATAAGAGTATTATACATTTCAGTTGTTTTAGTACCCTTGTCTTCTTCATTAGTCGAAATTCTCAACAATGCAGTTTGAGCATTTATTGGAGTAACAGTATAATATGGGTAATCAAAAGGCACCATTACACCACCATCTTCTTGCCAGATTGTTAGACTTTCGACAGAAGATGCATCATTCCAAGTAATTGTAACTTCGATAAATTCTGGCATACTTCCTTCTGCATATGTACCAGACTCAGGATCAATACTAGCGTTATTAATTCCAGATGATATAGCAGAAACAGTTAGTGTTACTACTTCAGCAGTGTTGAATGTAACATCAATTTCAATTTCATCACCAGAAATATTTAGGAGTGGATCCATGAATGAATTGTGAATAAACAGCCATGTGCCTTCGATATGATAATCGATTCCTTCAACAAGATTTACACTATTTCTGGAAACTGAGCTAACAGATTGTGCCATATTAAAAATAATATTTGTAAACACATCGTCAGGATTTGTGAGGTCATAATCTACTGTTTGAGGCGATATCAGAGGCGCACCAGTCTGGATAAATTCAATTTGAAAGTATTCTGTCCAACTACTACCAAATCTGGCAAAAAAATTGGCATAATCACCAGCAATTAGGCCTAAAGAAGATAAAAATGAATTATTTATGGTTAAGGTACTTCCACTAATTGTAAAATCGCTTGGATTAGCAAGTTCTACTTCTTGATACATATCAAATCCATCGAAGTAATAATAATAAATATATTCTATAAAAGTATCCTCACCCCACACAATGTTGAAATCTACATTTGAAGGCTCCAAAATACTATATTGACCTCCCTCTGTAGATATTTCTCCGTGAGCATAGTCTCCCCAACCAGTTGTAAACTGTGACCAATAGTCCATGTTCATATAAACACCAGGCGCATTAGCATCCTCAATAGATTCTGCTGGGATGTGGATGTTAAATGTAGTGTTTATACTCATTGGAGCTTGTGGCACAATAACCAAGATATTGCCATCCATAATATGAATATCAGTAATTGTCCATGGATTAGAAAAGTTATCAGTCATTGTTATATCTTCAAAACCATTATTTGAAGTACCTTCAACAATATCTTTGTTAAAAGTAAAATAAATTGTAGCATTTGGATCAACATTATCTTGCCAGTTGCTAGGATGTGAAGATAATACTTCTGGATAATCGGCAAGGAAAACAGCATCAATTTCCAAATCGTTTGAAGGCATGTTAAATGTGTATGGGTTGGCGGTTATCTCAATATCATTGTTAACAATCCATTTTTGGAAAGTGTAACCTACATTTGGGAATGCCTCTAATATTACTACTTCGTTTACATTATAATGGCCAGATCCGTTAACGGAACCGCCACTCCAAGGTAAAACGTCAATACTCACATTAAAATACTCCGAATACATTGTTAAATATATATATGATGGTCCACCATTTGAGAAGTTAACTTCTACAATTGCATAAAAACTACTAATTTCTTTAAATTGGGATTTACTTCCATTGTCTAGGTATATTCTCAATGTTGCAGTTGTAGGATTAATTGGAGTAACAGTATAATCAGTAAATTCGACTTCTTGTGGGTAATCGCCATTACTGTAGATTGCAAACAAACTCGCTACCGAACTGCCGGAATTCCAAGTAATAATTGTTTCTATATATTCAGGCGCAGTAGCTGTATTAATAACAAATTCAGTTTGGCTTAATTCTGCATCGTTTATACCAGTCTGAATTGCTTCGATTGTAAAATCATCTGTGTATTCATAGTCGAATTCAACTTGGGCAGTAATGGTATTACCGACACTTAGCAGAATTGTTGACAGATAAGCATTATTAAATATCAACCAATCACCGGTTACAGTATAATTAGATTCGCTAACAGTATTTCCGTCAACAGAAACTTCAGTAATAGATTCGGCGTCAGCCCATGCAATAACTGTAAAGACATCGTCTGGATTACTTAAATCATAATTTTTAGTGTCATAAAAAACAGAAGGCACAGTAGTGTAAACCACATTTACATAAAATTCTGAGCTATAAGACTCTCCAAATACTGCATAAAAACTGAGATGATCACCAGCCTCAACTGACAAGTTTTGGAAATATGTCTGAAACATTAATAAATCATCACCAAATACGAGATAGTCATTTGATGGTGTGAGCAATACCTCTTGATAAACTTCAAATTCATCATAATAGAAATAATAAACAGCAGTAATTTCGCTTTCTTCTCCCCAATTAATATTATAAACAACATCACCCGGCTCCATTATACTATAGGTTTGATAGTATGGGTAAATAGATTGCCCATATGCAAAACATGCAGAGCTGATACTAATAATTGTAAGAATTAGCAATTTCCCAAATTTGGTCAAAGCCAATGATAATTTTTCTTTCATAGTTTTAATTGTTAAGTTATAAATTCGTTTTTTCATGGACAAATGTAAAAATACGACAAAAAATGATATGAATAAAAAAAACTTGATTTTTTTCGGCTGTATCGGTAGATTTTTACTGAATTGTTAGTTAATTCAGATTACTTTAACTAGGTTACCTGAGTCGAGGAAAAATGACGGGTCCAGCAATATTTATGGGGAGTGGTTTTAAATAATAAAGATGATTGTTCGAATTATAGTAGTGATTAATCGAAGTTGCGACGCGCGTGGGCCATGGAAAAACGGCGGGTGGTCCCTGAGTTTTTACCGAAGGGCCAGCTCCGGCCTTGTGAACGGCCAAGCATTTAGAACTGTAGCCAGCCGACATGTCGTTTAAAATTAAAGCATTAAAA
>CAZOHR010000194.1:0-1970 GCA_964579045.1 uncultured Bacteroidales bacterium
CTTATGTAAATGTTTTCAATAGATGGGGTCAACATATATATCAAGGTATGCCTGGATCTGAGTTCTGGGACGGAACATATAATGGAAAATTCGTGCCAGCAGGAGCATATCAGTATGTTGTTGATTTGCGAAACGGCATGGAACCATTCACGGGAGTCGTCGTTGTTGTATATTAAAAATATAAGGCTGCTAAATGCAGCCTTTTTTTATCTTTTTAAATTGCTGTTTCGTTAAATTTTCATATTTTTACATCCTAAATATTTAGAGGTTATGAATAATAACATTAAAAAACTGTGGAATTTCCTCAAAAGTAAGGCCTTCTTAATCAATTTTGGAGCAGCAATAGCTGTCCTTATAATTTGTTTTATCATTCTAAACGTTTCATTACGCGTGTATACCCGTCATGGAGATTCTGTCACTGTACCAAAATTAGTGGGAATGAAGATTGATGATGCAATAGCTCTTCTTGAAGAAAATAATTTTAACTACGAAATTGTTGATACAGTTTTTGATGATAAGCATGACAAAGGCTCGATTGTTGAGCAAAATCCTAGAGCAGAAGCTTTGGTTAAAGAAGGTCGAAAAATTTATCTGATTGTAAATAGTAATCAGGATGAAATGATTTCCATGCCTCAATTGGTTGGTTTTACAATGAAGCAGGTAAGCCTAATGACGGAAACATATGGTCTCAAGATAGGTGCTATCAGGTATGTTCCAGATATTGCTGTAAATGTTGTTATTAGACAATTACATAATGGTGTTCTTATCGAGCCTGGTGAGAAAATTAAAAAAGGTTCGCAGATTGACCTGGTATTAGGTCTTGGTATTAGTGATAAAACAACCACAATTCCTTCTGTTATTGGTTTAACATATCGTGATGCAAGTGATAAATTATTGGACCTATACTTAAACACTGATTCCGTACAGTTTGATAATACCGTTAAAAATAAGAATGATTCTGTTAACGCAAAAGTTTATCGTCAATCGCCTAAAAGTAGCACAATAAATGAAGTAAATCTAGGTTATAATGTAGATATTTGGCTCACTAAAGATCAGAGTCTTTTAAACTCGGCAAAGGAAGAGGACGCTGACCGTAGTGATGAGGAAGAAGAAGAAGAAAATGATTATGAATAAGTTATTTCGATGAAAAAGTATATTATTAGTCTTATATTTTTATGCTCATTTGTTGTTGTGTTTTCACAAGAGGTGGTAACCAGCTTCGGTAATCTCACTCTTAGAGCATACAGTGAAGGGTATTTTATGAAAAATAAACTGAAAGAAACGCAGGTAGTTGATACTTTAGATTTGCCGTTTTTCGACGATTTTGCAAATTCTTTTATTTTCCCCGATTCCACAAAATGGATTGACAAATATGCTTTTATTAACAACGATTATTCTAAGGATCCTATTTCATATGGTGTGGCAACTCTTGATGCTATAAATCATCTTGGTGCTGTTTATACTCATATTCCATCCCTAAGTTCTGCTGCTGCTGATTATTTTACTTCTAAGCCAATAGATCTCAATGTAGATTTGGCCGATTCTGTTTATTTGAGTTTTTACTATCAGTGCGGGGGATACGGAAATTCTCCTGAGGAGCGCGATTCTCTTGTGTTGCAATTTAAAGTTCCTGATTTAGCGTGGAAAAGCATTTGGAATATTGAAGGTGGCGAATCTATGGACTCTTTTAGATTGGTAATGATTCCTGTAGATGATGTACAATGGCTGAAAAAAGGATTTCAATTTAGATTTGTAAATTATGCTAGTTTAAGTAGTAACTATGAGCCTAGTTTTATAAGCAATACTGATCATTGGAATATTGATTATGTAAAATTAGACACCGCCAGAACTTGGTCAGACACGCTGGCAAAAGATGTGGCTATACTTAATAACTGCTATTCTTTAATCGAAAATTTTGAGTCTGTGCCTTGGAATCACTATAAACAGATTTCAGAGGAAATGATGAAGGA
>CAZOHR010000194.1:1980-3298 GCA_964579045.1 uncultured Bacteroidales bacterium
AAGAGTTCTTATGGCCCAGGAGACATTATTAATATTAACCGTCAATATTCTATTGTGGATTTGTATGGCACCGATGATGGATTCTTATGGGATGATGATAGTGAGAATATTTATCCACTTGAGACTATGGAATTTGCTAGAGAATTGGTGTATGAGTTTAATTCCGATTCGGAGGATTCTGCAAAATTTGAAGTGACAACTTTTATAAAAACAGATTTAACTGCCGATAGACAGATTTACAGATGGAACGACACTGTTAGGTATTATCAAAATTTTGCGAATTATTATGCATACGACGATGGTACTGCCGAAGCTGGTTATGGCATTGCTGGAGTAAATACAGCTTTTTCAAGTCTTGCTTATCAGTTTACACCACTGGCTGCTGATACTTTGTATGGAGTGTACATGTATTTTAATCAGGTGCTTAATGAAGGTAATCGCAAATATTTCTTTTTGAATGTTTGGGAAGATAATGCTGGAATTCCTGGAGATACCTTGTCACAAAAGGTTGGAGAGATTCCAATTTATGGTGATGGTATAAACGGTTTCGTTTATTATCCTCTCGAAAGACCTTTGTTTATTGATACAACTTTTTATATTGGATGGACTAAGACCACTGACGATATGCTTAATTGTGGCTTTGATAAAAACAGAGTTGCAAATACTCATCTGTTTATCAATCCCGAAGGAACTTGGGTGCAATCTCAGGCTTTGGGAGCTCTAATGGTAAGACCAGTATTTGGATATGCCCCTATCAATTCTTATGTTCCTCAAATAGCAGAAACTCTTGAATTCGAAATTTATCCGAACCCTGCGGCTGACATGATTAGAGTTTCTGTACCAATTGACAATTCTGTTTTGGAAATATACAATACTTCTGGATCACTAGTTTTTTCTTCAATTGGAAAGTCTGAGATAGACGTATCAGGCTTGCAAAACGGGATGTATTTTGTTAAGATAATTTCTGATAAGAACATGTATAAAACTCAAAAGTTGCTTATCGTAAAATAGAACTATGAGTATAGAGGATATCGAAATTGATGAGTCTGCAGAAGAATTTGAACAATCCGAATTATTTGAGCACCATAGACTGGTTATAGAACCTGGTCAAAAAATGATGAGACTGGACAAGTATCTTGTCTGTCGCTTGGCATCTACTTCAAGAAACAGAATTCAAAATGCTGCCGAAGCCGGTAATATATTAGTTAACGGTAATTCTGCAAAGAACAGTTATAAAGTTAAACCTAACGATGTAGTCAGCATTGTTCTCAGTTATCCTAAGTCGGAGAAAGAGTTGGTGGCACAGGATATTCCTCTT
>CAZOHR010000194.1:3308-7237 GCA_964579045.1 uncultured Bacteroidales bacterium
TGGTTATCGTTAATAAAAAGCCTGGCATGGTTGTGCATCCTGCTTTTGGACACTATGACGGAACTTTAGTAAATGCCTTGCTCTATCGTTTTCAGCAATTACCTATGTTTGATGGTAAAGATATTCGTCCCGGACTTGTGCATCGCATTGATAAAGATACGTCGGGACTTTTGGTAATTGCCAAATCAGATATAGCACTTAATAAACTTGCAAAGCAATTCTTAGATCATTAATGTAAAAGGTCATATCAGGCTTTGATTTGGGGAAACTAACATGAGGATAGCGGCACCATTACTGGGCATGTTGGACGAAATCTTCGAAACAGAAAAGTTATGGATGTGTTCCCAGATGGGGATTACGGAAAAGAAGCTATTACTCATTATAAAGTTCTCGAACGTCTCGGTTATGTAAATCTTGTTGAATGCCGGCTCGAAACTGGAAGAACACATCAGATAAGAGTTCATTTTAAAAGTATTGGCCATCCTTTGTTTAACGATTGGGAGTATGGTGGTGATAAAATTCTGAAGGGAACAACTTTTACAAAATACAAGCAATTTGTCGAAAATTGTTTTAAAGTCCTACCTCGTCAAGCATTGCATGCAAAATCATTAGGATTTGTTCACCCTTATACTGGCAAAGACATATTTTTTAACTCAGATTTACCTGACGACATGCAGCAATGTGTTGACAAATGGAGAAATTATGTCGCGGGCAGAGAGGATGTGAACGACTAAAGAATTTCTTACTTATCCGTCTCACATGGATGGTCTTTATATTTCTGCAATAGATGCTTTCTAAATTCTCTGTCTGCCTGATAAAGTAAAGCTACTTTTTTTATTGGCAGAACTTTTAAATATTTTTCATGATAAGTATTTTCCAACTCATTCTTTTCATTCTTGATTGCAAATAATCTGTCCAATTTTGTATCAATATCTTTATCCGACAAAGTGGCTATATTCTTTTTTAGTTCTTTCGTAATCTTGTGTTCTTCTTTAAAAAGAACATCAATTTTATCATTAAATTCATTGTAAACAGGCCAAAAATCTTGAGCTTCCTTAACTGTTAAGTCGATTCGTTCTGTTATAAATGCTACTTTTTCAGCTTTTATTTTTTCATCGTCAAGCGGGCAGGTTTTACTTAGTTTGTCGGTTTGACCAAAAGAAAATGCCGAAATCAGTACTAATAATGATGCGATTGATAATATTTTCATTGTTTTCATTTTTATAATTTTGTTTGTTCTAATCTTTGTTATTCGTAAAGTAATTCGTATTCGAGATAATATTGTGACAAATAATCCTCAACATACGCAAGATCTTCATCAGAGTTTATTATTTCAGAGTTTAAATCTGCATTATCTTCGTTAATATATTCATACAAAGTAAGATCATCACTGCTAATTTCCGAAATCATATTTTCTAAGTATTCTTCTTCTGAAATTGTTTCGGCTAACGGAGCTTCAATAATTGGTTGCACTGGCTTTTTAACAACTACTCCCAAAATTCCTTTCAAACCAAGAGCTATTATCAGACCCCAAGCTGCCATATAAATGTATGGTTTGAAAATATCGAATGCAGAAACCTTTTCTACGGGCTTTTCTGTTTCGATACGCTCAGCAATTTTAGCTTCCAGATTTTCGAAATAGTTTTCTGGAACCTTAAAATCGTTTTTCTTTGGTATGTCTTCTAGTTTTTTCATATTATTAACATTCTTTAGACAATCTTTTTTATCTATGGTTTAATCTTCATTAATATACTTTTCAATTTTTGCAACAGCATGATGATACGATGCTTTTAATGCTCCTACAGAAGTCCCAGTTATTTCGCTCATATCTTCATATTTCATATCGTCGTAATATTTCATATTGAAAACCAGTCTTTGCTTTTCGGGAAGTCTGAGTTGAGCTTTTTGAAGCTTTTTCTGAAGTTTATCTCCATCAAAATAAGAATCAGATTCGATTTTGTCGCTTAGAGTATCTTCAAACTTTAGAGCAGAAAAAGTGAAGGATCTTTTCTTTTTTGCAATAAAATTCAGAGTAGTATTTGTAGCAATCTTGTACAGCCAAGTGTAAAGAGACGAATCGGATCTGAAATATGAGATTTTTGTATATGCCTTTATAAGCGTGTCTTGTAACAAGTCATCGGCATCTTGATGATCGATTACCATGCGACGGATATGGTAGTAAAGATTTTTTGAATACTTCTTTACGATAATGCTGAAAGCTGCATTTTTCGATTCTGGATCTGCAAGCAAACTTAAAATTTCATTATCTTCAGAGTTTATCATAAGAATTACCCTTTTCTGCTAATTACTTTTTCAACAGCAGAAACAATTTTTTCAGTTGTAAGTCCGTATTTTTCCATTAACTGATCAGGTGTTCCGCTTTCGCCAAATGTATCAAATACGGCAACTGGCTCGATAGGAACCGGAAAATTCATCGCTGTTATTTGAGCAGCACTATCTGTTAACCCACCATTTAGCATATGCTCTTCTGCACAAACCATACATTTTGTTCTTTTTACAGAGCTTAAGACAGCTTGAACGTCGAAAGGTTTAATCGTGTGGATATTTAAAAGTTCTGCCTTAATTCCTTTTGAAAGAAGAATTTCGCATGCTTCGATTGCTTTCCATACCATGTGGCCAGTAGCGAGAATTGTTACATCTGTACCATCGTATAGTTTTTGAGCTTTGCCAATTTCAAATTTTTGATCTGGATCTGTGAAATTTGGAACCGTTGGACGGCCAAATCGCAAATAAACAGGACCTACATATTCGGCAACTGCAATAGTTGCAGCTTTTGTCTGATTGTAATCGCAGGGACATATTACTGTCATATTTGGCAGCATTTTCATCAGACCAATATCTTCAAGAATCTGGTGAGTTGCGCCATCTTCGCCTAAGGTAAGACCAGCGTGAGATGCACAAATCTTGACATTTTTGTTCGAGTATGCAACAGATTGACGAATTTGATCGTAAACACGACCAGTTGCAAATCCTGCAAACGTGCCAGCAAATGGAATCTTTCCGCCAATGGTTAGACCTGCCGAAGTTCCAATCATGTTCGCTTCAGCAATTCCTGCCTGAAAAAATCTTTCCGGAAATTCTTTCTGAAAATCGTTCATCTTTAACGACCCAGTTAAATCTGCACATAATGCAACTACATCTTTATTTTTTTTGCCTGCTTCGTATAGACCTGCACCAAATCCAGACCTTGTATCTTTTTTTTCTGTGTAATTGTACTTACTCATTTTATTGTGTTTTATAAATTTTCAATAATAAAGTCACCAGATTTAACTCTGAATTTAATCTCACTGGTATTAATTGACTGGAAATATTGCTTTTCCCTGAAAACAATACGGTAATATCCTGGCTGCAAACGGAATTTGTAGTGCGTTTGATTTGGAGTAAAGTCAAATAGATTTGTTAAAACATCGCCATTCTCATGCAATAGACTTGCATATGCAGGATTTCTGAAATTAATTATCACATTTCCTGGTTCTGGAACTTCTATTTTTGATGTTTTACTTTGTTGGATATTTACAGCATCTACATAAATTCTTGGCATAGTAAGAATTTCGAGGTCATAAATTCCAGTAATTAGTTTTTGTGGTTTATCTGCATTCAAAACATATAAAGTCTGCGGAATGCCAGTTTTGCGAACAATACACTTGATATCCGCATTTGCTACTGTATCTCCACCGATATTAACGAAAAGTACCCCCTGAGGAGCAGGAACATCAATAATATTTAAAATTCCTTCCTTTAATTTAATACTGTCCTTGTACATTGGTGGAATGGTGTGCACTTTAAGATCATAAACAGAAAGTATGTCAAGATAAATTGTGTCAGACTAGCCAGATTTGTTCATAGTATGCATGTATGTGTAACGAATGTCTCCTGACTGATTATCGTGAAACGACATCACAGCATTA
>CAZOHR010000195.1:0-7209 GCA_964579045.1 uncultured Bacteroidales bacterium
CTGACTATTCTTGACTATTCCTGACTATTCTTGACCATTCCTGACTATTCTTGACCATTCCTGACTATTCCTGACCATTCCTGACTATTCCTGACCATTCCTGACTATTCTTGACTATTCTTGACCAAACCCCTAAATCCCCTCCAATCCATTCAATACTGTCTCAATATCACCCGAAGGCCTATCTGCATTAGAGTTAATAATTTTGCCTTGTTTATCGATTAAAATAAATCTCGGTATTCCTGTAATTTTAAAGCTTTCGCACAGTGGATTTTCCCATCCGGCAGCAAAAAGTTGTATTCCAGTTAGCGACTCCGATTTCATAATATTTTCCCAATCAGCTTTGTTTTCATCAACAGAGATGCCTATGATTTCGATATTTTTACCTTTGAATTTATCTTTCAGGCTTTTTAGATAAGGAATTTCTTGTTTGCATGGCCCGCACCAGCTTGCCCAAACATCTATATAAACATATTTGCCTTTGAAGTCACTCAAACTTACCATTTTGCCGTTAATATCGGGAAAACTCCAGTTTACTGATGCATTTCCAGCAGCCAAATTGTCATAACCTGCAAATATCTTTTCGAGTTCCGACAATCTTTGTTTGTTAGATGAGAAATCTTTGTATTTGGAGTAAATTCCAACAACACTTTCGGCACCATAATAGCCAGTAAAATCTTTGATATAGCTGTAATATAATTCTTCTCGTACTATCGGATCATTAAAAATACGGTCTAATACTGCAAAATACAATTCAGCATATTCAGGTGCTGATGCTATTTGTCTATTCTCGGCTTTCAATTGTTTATTCAATTCGTATGCTGCAAGGTTCTGAACAAATGGTTTAAATTCATACAGCTGGATCATCATCGGGTTATTCAAATCTGTCGAAGAAACAAGATTGTCAATCGATGCTTCAATTTCTTTATTGTTTTGATTTGTATTGATTAATGGAGTGTAAAATGTAAGTAGGAGGGTGCCACTCATAACTTTGAATCTCTCTCTCTCAAGGTTGGCAAAATCAGCATACTTTTCATTCCCATTTACAAACTGATTTAGATTATCATTCAGAATATCATTCATTCCCTGCAATGCTTTTGCAAATGTCTCATATTTTGATGCATATAAGAAACTCTCAGAATTTATACCAAGTTTAACAATATAAGCTACTTGTTTAGCTAGGTAGTTATTTATATCAGCATCGTCGCCAGTAAATTTTAAAGTTTCGTAGAAATTCTCTGCTTTAACTGTAAGATTTAATTTTGACTTTGGGTTTACATAAATACGTGCGTGATTGCCACCATTAACTATAACCAAATGCGAAGGCTCTTTAAGCAGAATCTTAGCTGTAAATTCACCGTTTTCATTTAGTTGTATTGTGTCAGTCGTCGAATTGTAAGAAAGTTTTACTATTCTATCATTGGCGTTTTCGATCTTACCTGATATTACAGTCAGATCCTTTTCGTTGTTTTCCTCGGTACTTTTATTGTTATTGCACGAGTAGATTACCGCAAGCGCTGCGACTAGAATTAAGATTTTTTTCATTTTTTTTAATTTATTTATTCAAACTTTTTATTATTAAGACTACACTAAGATTGATTTAGCAGTACCTCTACCACCTACCGACTACCACCTATCAACTACCGCCTACCAACTACCACCTACCAACTACCGCCTACCAACTACCGCTTACCACCTACCACCTACCAACTATCGCCTACCAACTGCCAACTACCGACTACCAACTTTAGACTCATCTAACTCCATAACCTTTGCTCTTAAGGTATTCGCGTACTTTGTCAATCATTTCACCTTGAATAATAATCTCACCATCTTTTGCTGAACCACCTGTTCCACATCGAGTCTTTAACTCTTTTGCTAGGATTTCCAAATCATCTTCTTTGCCAATAAAGCCTGTAATCAGCACCACAGATTTTCCTTTTCTCTGTTTGCGGTCGATAACAATTTTTAATTTCTGTTTCGATGGATCAAGAGTTTCCATTTCAGTAGTTTCATTTGTCTCATATACAAAGTCGCTCTTTGTGGAATATACGATGCCCTCTCGGTTTTTTCTATTATCTTTCATAGCTAAGTTGTAAAAATAACAAGAATTTTAGATTCCCTCTAGTGTATTTATTACTGTCTCAATTTCTCCTGATGGTCTGTCAGCATCAGATTTAATGATATTGCCATCTCTGTCAAGTAAAATGAATCTTGGAATTCCATTTATCTTAAAGTGCTTACATAATGCATTCTCCCAACCATTAGCATAAAGCTGAATGCCTGTAGCGGATTCTTTTTTTAAGGAGTTCTTCCAGTCTTCAATATTTTCATCAACCGAGATGCTTACAAATGCAATATTTTTCCCAGCTAATTTCTTTTTAAGTGTTTCCAAATACGGTATCTCAACTTTACATGGCCCACACCAGCTAGCCCAAACATCAATATAAACGTATTTGCCAATAAAATCAGTTGATGAAATGTTTTTACCGTTAATGTCTGGAAAAGACCATTCAACAGATGGCTTCCCAGCTGCAATTTTGTCAAACTCTGCAAACATATCTTCAAGTTCTTTCAGATGCTCTTTATTTGTTGATAGATCCTTGTATTTCGTGAAAATGTCTCGTACAGATTCCGGACCGTAAATATTTATAAAATCTTTCAGACTTACATAATATAATTCCTCCTGAGCATCCGTTTCCACCAAAATCTCGTCAATTTCTGCAAAATAGGCTTGTGCATATTCTTGAACTGTTTTAAAATCACCATTTGGCATTTTAACGACATTGATATAATTCTTCAGGCACGGTATAAAATCGCTAGTGTAAAACAGCCCTTTATTGTTGAAGTCAGTTGTAGTGGCAATTTTTTCAATTTCTATATTAATATTTGGATCCTGCGAGTCATTACTTAAGCCATACTGCATCATCATTTGAATATAAAACAACTTCAATCTTTCATTTTCTAGCTTAACAAAATCAGCATACTTCTCCTCATTCTTTTTAGCCAGATTGTTTAATTCTATTGCTGTATTTTCATGCAATTCTACAAGGGCAAGTCTGTATGTTTCAAATTCTGGAGCAAAAAGAATTTCTTCAGAATACAAATCGGATTTAGCTCTTAGTTTATTTAATGTTACAAAATAATTGTTGATGTCAGCATAATCTCCAGTGAACTTAAGAGTATTGTCTAAGTCATCAAGGTTTGCAGTGAAATTTACTTTAGTGCCAGGAAAGACGTAAGTAACAGTATAGAAGTTATCGGTATAAACATATACATACATCGGTTCTGGGACAACGATTTTCGCAACAAATTCACCCTGTTCTGTCATTTCTAAGGTATCGGTAACGTTGTTGTAATTCACCATAACTTTCGTAGTACCAGCATTCTCGATTTTGCCAGATATTTCAGTAATATTTTTATCATCCAAATCCAGTTTGTTTTTACAACTGTAGATGACTGATACAACTGCTAAAAGAATCAGAATTTTTTTCATAATGGCGGAATTAGTTGATTAAATGTTTAGTTACTAGATTTTGTATCTCTGCGAAGTTAAAAAGATTTTTAATTTGTCATTCAATTACCTTTAAATATTATCTCGTTATCCTTTGCTGGCAATCAGTACCATATATTTCTAGCTGTTTTTCTATTTTATTCCAGAGCAAAAATGAAAAAATAACAAGAGTCATTAAATTCCCTCAAGATCATTTATTACTGTCTCAATTTCTCCTGATGGTCTGTCAGCATCAGATTTAATGATATTGCCCTCTCTGTCAAGTAAAATAAATCTAGGAATGCTGTTTATCTTAAAGTGCTTACACAATACATTATCCCAACCTTCTGCATAAAGTTGAATGCCAGTAGCAGATTCTTTCTTTAGTGAGTTCTTCCAATCTTCAATATTGTCATCGACAGAAATACTAATAAATACAATGTTTTTTCCGGCTAATTTCTTTTTTAGTGCTTCTAGAAATGGTATTTCATCTTTACATGGCCCACACCAACTTGCCCAAACATCAATATAAACGTATTTGCCAATAAAATCAGATGATGAAATGTTTTTACCGTTAATGTCTGGGAAAGACCATTCAACAGATGGCTTACCTGGAGCAATTTTATCATATTCTGCTAACATCGAAGATATATTTGAAATTCTGTCTTCACACTCCGAAAAGTCTTTGTAGATCTTGAATGCTTCTGTTACACCTTCGGGGCCATAAAATGAAATAAAATCAATCAGTGAGTAATAATAAACTTCATCACGAACGATTTTGTCTTTAAACAATTTGTCTATTTCAGCAAAATAGTATTTTCCATAAATATCCATTTCGTAATTATCAATGCTATCTTCTATTAATTGCACAGAAGTATTGTCGGCCAAAAGATTTGATACAAAAGGCATATATTGCGCAAAAAATATTAAATCGGGATTGTCAACTTCTATTTCTGAATTAATCTTTTCAATACCACTATAATAACCTTCTGGCAAATCTATCTCATTATACATTGCTGTAAATAAAAACTCATATAATATTGTACTTTTGAGTAATTTAAATCTTTCAGCCTCAGCAGTCTTAAACGATTCGAATTTACTCGCCGATTTTTCTATAATATCATTTATATTTTGCTCATATTGTGCAATAAAATTGTTGTAAGCACTTAAAAAAGATTCATAACTCGAAGAATACAAAAAGCAGTCATCACTTGATAATTCATTGGAAATCAATCGGTTTTGTTTTGCGAGATAATTATTGATTTCTGCATTTCCATCTTTAAATGTAAGAGTATTTACAAAATCTGAACCATCAGCTTCGAATGAAATAGAAATACCCGGATTTAAAAATGTTAATGCTTCGTTGCTGCCATTAACAATAAGTACATAACATGGTTTGTCAATTGATATAGTTGATTCAAAGTTGCCATCTGCATCTGTTTTTATGGTATCGCTTTTAAGTTGGTATTTTATCACAACTTTTTCTTCATCAATCTGGGAAATTTTTCCTTTGATTTTAACTTCCTTGTCAGTTCCCGATTTGTTTGAATTACATGAGTAAAATACTGCAAGTACGATTAAAGCAATAATCAGTTTTTTCATAAGTTCTTTATTTAAAATTCGACATTTGCAAAAAAAAAGCAGGCATATAAGCCGGATTCTGTATCTTTCATTTTCGGGTACACGACCCGAAGAAAGACTTCTATCATTTATCTAATGCGATCTACCCCCCGGCTCAGGCGGGCAGCCTTAAAACGCCGGTATATGTGATCTTGCAACCTGCAGGACGAACAGCTGATAATGTTGCCACTATCACTGGTGGGCTCTTACTCCACCTTCTCACCCTTACCAACCAAAAGGCTGGCGGTTATTTTCTTCTCCGTTACCATACCCTCACGGATATCTCCTCTTTCAGAAGTGCAGTGCCCTGTGTTGTCCGGACTTTCCTCCCCTCCGCCAAAGCGAAAAGGCGATAGAACTGCCTGCTTTGGCGCAAAGATATAAAAAAAATGGAATATTGGAATATTGGGGGAATGGAATGTTGGAATGATGGAATGATGGGGGGAAGATGATAATTATTTTTTTATTTTTGTATTATAACTATAATTTAAACACTATGACTGAACGAAAAAATATTAATAGAGGATATCGAACCCTGCGCGTGTGGCAGGATGCGATCGACCTTTATGTTTTAACGAGTAAAGTTTTTTCAAATTGTCCATTTGAATTGAAAAAATCTGCAGCCAATATCCTTGATGCAGCGCAAAGCATTTCGAGAAATATTGCTGAAGGTTATTGTCGCCGTTCATTAAACGAATATCTCAACTTTTTGAATTACTCTCTTTCATCAAGTGGTGAATTTGGCTCATGCAGTTACAGTTTTGTCAAAGCTGAGCAGATTACCGAGCAAGACTTTGAAAGATTAGATATACTTCATTATAAAGTTGAAAATGGACTAATTTCCTTGATTGAATCACTAGAGAAAAAACTTAAAGAAGGCGACTGGGAAAACAGATTCGTAAAATAAAAAAATATTGATATATCTATGCTTGTGGTGCTGGAACATTGATGGTACACCCCCCAACATTCCATCATCCCAACATTCCATTATTCCAACACTCCACCCAACATTCCATCATCCCCCCATCATTCCATCATTCCAACATTCCATTACCCCATCCCCCCATCATTCCAACCAACCTCCCAACCTTGGCCGCACCAGCACCCATCATTCCATCATTCCATCATTCCAATATTCCATTACCCCATCTTCCCAATATTCCATCATTCCATCTTCCCATCATTCCATCATTCCATCACCCCAATATTCCATCATTCCAATCTCATTTTTTCCAAAACTTCTTTTATCTTTGCAACAAAAACTAGTATCGTGCGTTTCGTTGATAATTTAAAATACAAATACGGACTGTATCGCCTTCGCAGTGATTTTCGAAAACCAGAAAATAATGCAGTAGCATGTAATATTGCGAATGCCAAAAGTGTAGGAATTATTTATAATGCTACAACCGAAGCCGATTTTAACTTAGTGAAAGATTTTTTGCACAAATTGAAAAAAACTGTTCCAGAAGTACTTGCATTAGGATTCGTCGAAATGAAAGATTTAGCTAATTATCATATTCAGCCGCTCGAATTTAGTTTCTTCTGTTTCAAGGATCTTAATTGGTATTTTAAGCCAAAAGAAGATTCTGTTCAGGAATTTGTAAAAAAGGAATTCGATATTTTAATTGATTTGAACCCAACAGAAATATTAGGTGTGAGGTTTGTGCTTGCTGAATCGAAAGCGCTTTTTAAAACTGGGCGACATTGCGAAATTGAACCTAATTATTATGATCTTATGATTCAAAATAATTCCGATGAAGAAAATCAATTAAAAGATTTGATTGAACAAACTGAATTTTATCTAAAAATGATTAAACCAAAATAAAAGTGGAAGCTCCAAAGGACAAATAACAAGTTCCAAAGGAAGCTCCAAAGGACAAATAATAAGTTCCAAAGGAAGCACCAAAGGACAAATAACAAGTTCCAAAGGAAGCTCCAATGGGCAAATAGCAAGTTCCAATGGAAGCACCAAAGGACAAATAGCAAGTTCCAAAGGAAGCTCCAATGGGCAAATAACAAGTTCCAAAGGGTTACTGCAAATTTTGTAATTTGAGATTTGTAATTTGAGATTTGTAATTTGAGATTTGTAATTTGAG
>CAZOHR010000196.1:0-7166 GCA_964579045.1 uncultured Bacteroidales bacterium
TACGATTACAAGGAAAGTATGTATGGTGGCAATACTTTTGCAAGCTATACAATTGTAAAAAACATTGGTGATATTCTTCCAATATATGATGGAACTGGCATATTGTTATATGGTGAATATTCAGTTTTAAATGTTAGTGATTATTATGATTTCCCAGGTACTTCAATAAAATGGGTAGGAACATGCTTGGGTGGAGTTGCTTTTCAAACACCCATTGGTCTGAAGTCATACGCAATGCTTATGATTCTGTATAATTTTAGTGAATCACGGATTAATCCATACCCAAATCCTGTGATAAAAGCTTGTGTGCAGTTTTAGGATTTAGTGTGAGAAAATGAAATTTTGCCACTAAGACACGAAGTCCACCAAAGTCCACAAAAACCTCTCTGTGAATCTCTGTGCCAACTCAGTGAATCTCTGTGTAAGAATGTTTTGCTACAACCGGTCCGCCAGCTGGAGGAGAACTCAGCGCATCTCAAAAAAACAGCAGAATCTAAAAGCACTTGCTAATCTACCTTAGCTTCCGCCTTTTCCTCTGCCTTTGAATCAAAAACAAAACGCAGAATATAAAACCCTAGCTAATCACCCTTAGCCTCTACCTTAACCTCTACCTTAACCTCTACCTTAGCCTTTGCTTCAGCCTTAGCCTCCGCCTTAAAACAAAACCTTCCCAGTTTCAGATTCTACACATTTAGATAATTCTTGTGGAGTTCCAGCAAAAACTAGATAGCCGCCTTTATCTCCGCCATCGGGACCTAAGTCAATAACCCAATCGGCAAAGCGTATAACTTCAGGATTATGTTCGATAACTATTAATGTATGACCTTTGGCTCGCATTTTTTCGAATGATTTCAAAAGTTTGCTAATATCGTGGAAATGAAGCCCCGTAGTTGGCTCGTCGAAAACAAAAATGGCTGGCGTCATCTTTTCCATACTAAGAAAACTAGCCAATTTTATCCTCTGACTTTCTCCACCACTCAATGTGTTTGACGATTGTCCTAGCCTAACGTAGCCTAGTCCCACATCGAGATAATTTTGTAACAAATCTGCAATTTTCTTCTCCGTCCGACCTGTGCCAGAACCAAAGAATTCAACAGCTTCAGAGATTGGCATTTCAAGTACATCAAAAATGCTTTTATCCCTATATTTTACTTCCAGAATTTCTTCTTTAAATCTCTTTCCGTTACAGGCTTCGCAAACAAGATGCACATCTGCCATAAACTGCATTTCAACGGTTATTTCTCCTTCACCCTGACAAACTTCGCATCTTCCACCAGGTACATTAAACGAAAAATGTGATGGCTTATAACCATTTGCTTTTGCATGTTTTTGGTCGGCAAAAAGTTTTCGGATTTCGTCAAATGCTTTTATGTAAGTAGCTGGATTTGATCTCGACGATTTTCCTATTGGATTTTGATCCACATATTCGATGTCGCCCGTAAGATGATAATCGCCAGAAAGTCGAGTGTGTTCTCCTGTTTTGTCGGAGAAATGACCTAGTTGCTTTTTTAAAGCTGGATATAAAATTCCTTTTATCAGACTTGTTTTTCCGGATCCGCTAACTCCTGTAACGACTGTCATTACACCTAATGGGAATTTTACGTCTATATTTTTAAGATTATTGTGTCTTGCTCCAATGATTTCGATGAAGTTTTTCCATACAGCCGGTTTTAAGGTCACTGGATTTTTAAGTTCCCCTTTAATGTATTTGGCAGTTAGAGAGCTGGAACTTGATATCATTTCGTCCAAGCTGCCTGCAAATACAACTTCGCCACCAAAGTTTCCGGCTAAAGGGCCAATATCAACTATATAATCTGCCGATCTAATAATCTCTTCGTCATGCTCAACAACAACAACTGTATTTCCACGGTCGCGTAGATTTTTAAGAACTTTTATCAGATTTTGAGTGTCGCGTGGATGTAAACCTATACTTGGTTCGTCGAGAATGTACAAAGAGCCTACCAGTCCAGAACCAAAAATTGTTGCTAGATTAATTCTTTGTGATTCTCCACCCGAAAGAGTAGATGAAAGTCTGTTTAGTGTAAGATATCCAAGACCTACATCAGCAATGGAGTCAAGTCTTAGTTTAATTTCTTCGAGTAAACGGTATGCAACTCCAGTTTCAAACTCGTTTAATTTTAGATTATTAAAATAATCTCTTAGCTCAAGTATCGGAAGATCAATTAGATCACCAATTGATTTGCCATATATTTTTACATAGAAAGCTTCTTTTTTTAATCTTTTTCCTCTGCATTCGGGGCATATTGTTTTACCGCGATAACGAGAAATCATTACCCTATATTGGATTTTTTGTTTCTTTGATTCGAGATAATCGAAAAAGTTGTGAATGCCAGAAACTTCTGAATTTCCATACCATAGAAAGTCTTTTTCTTCAGTGCTAAGTTCATAATAAGAACGGTGAACTGGGAATTTGAATTTAGCCGATTTGCGTATAAAATCATGTTTCCATTCCTGCATCACATCTCCTTTCCAGCACATAACTGCATCGTCGTAAACACTCAGACTTTTATCAGGAACAACAAGATCTTCGTCAATTCCTAGTACCTTGCCGAATCCTTCGCACAAAGGACATGCACCAATAGGATTGTTAAAACTGAAAAGATGCTCTGTTGGTAGCTCAAATTCAATTCCGTCGGCTTCGAATCTGTTAGAGAAAAACAAATTCTCCTGATTTTCATCTTCTACGGCCATGACGCAACATTCTCCGTGACCCTCAAAAAAGGCAGTTTGAACAGAATCCGCAATTCTGGCATTTAGGTTATCTTCTGCTTTAACAACTATTCTGTCGAGTACAATTCTTATTGTATCTGACTTTATTGCAGAATGATTTTTAAGAATATCTTCAATTTTTATCAGTTCATTATCGCAAACAAGTCTTGTATAACCCTGCTTTGAGATTAACGAAAGCTGATCCTCTACTGCCTGTAAATCATTAAATTTGTAAGGAAAGCAAATGAGTACTTTAGTCCCTTCATTTAATTTTGATATTGCATCAACCACATCGCCAACAGAGTGCCTTTTAACTTCATCTCCCGAAACTGGTGAAATGGTTTTTCCTATTCTCGCAAAAAGCAATTTAACATATTCGTAAACCTCTGTTGAAGTACCAACAGTAGAGCGTGGATTGCGTGTATTTACCTTTTGCTGAATTGCAATTGCAGGAGGAATGCCGTCAATAAAATCTACTTCTGGTTTATTCATTCTACCTAAAAACTGACGGGCATAGGACGAGAGACTTTCCACATAGCGACGCTGACCTTCGGCAAATAAAGTATCGAATGCCAAAGACGATTTTCCCGAACCTGACAAACCAGTAATTACAACCAGCTTCCCGTGCGGTATTTCAACATCTATATTTTTTAAGTTGTGAACCCTGACTCCCCTAAGTGATATTTTATCCTGACCTTGCATCTGTAAAAAATTAACTCGTAAAGAACGCAATTTTTCAGCAGATAAAAAAATGGAAATGGATTAAGATGGGGATTTATTGCAATTTGTGTATTCGTAAATTTATTGGTTCTCCCACGACTAGCTTTAGCCCAGACTAGATAATTTAGTTGGAGATATGTTTCGCCGTTGCGGATGTGATTTATAATTAGTATTTCATTGCTTATTCCGCCGCACCCTTGTTTTCCTAAAGGAACCCAACGCACAACTACTAGCTGTTAAACAGTGCGTATGGCATCCTTTAGGGATATTAGGGTGTGGGGTGGCAAAATGCATATTATTTTTTCACTAAAATATTGGTAGGAACATCTTTTTTTGCATAGCATGTTGTAGGTCAATTTTATCCCTCGACTAAGCTTGTGAACCATTAAATTGACCTTCAATTGTGCAACATTAAAAATTTTGAAAATACATTGACGTTATATTTCAATTGGGATTATTATAGCGTTTTTTCTTAATAGAATCATATTTTTACTTCCCTGTCCTAATAATATTCTCAAACCTAGTATTACTAATGGGGTGTTGACTAATGACTTTACCATTCTTTATTATGCAGAAAGTGCCGAATGCGCATGGTGATTGTTGTGCTTGGTTTGCATCTTCTATTTCAATAAGATTTGGATGCAGACCCATCTTTTCTGCAGTTTTGATTATTGCATCCACATTTTTTACAGAGTATGGACATTGGGCAGAACGCATTATCGTAATTCCTTCGTTATATTGCGATGCTGAGGTTTTGATGAAAACTGGATTTTCTGCAGCATTGTCAAATTTGAATACAAGTAATTCAAAATCTGGATCGGCTTTGTCAACCGAAATAAAACCTTTCCTTAAAAAGAAATCTTTGTCGGCCATAAACGAACCTTTTCTAGTAACTACGGCAACACCTTTTTTACAGGCTTCGCGCGATTCGGCAATACAGATGTCGAGTAGGGCAGAGGCAAGTCCCTTTGATTTATACTCCTTTTTGAATCCGACAAACACACAATGTATAAATATATATTCCTTTGCCGAAACAGGTCTGTGTGCGAATTCTCCAGGAATATATTCAAGCATTCCTTGGTAACTTCCATCTTCTGCAATAACAGCTTTTATTCGTAAGCCTTTGGGATTATATTTTTTTACCCATTCAATTTTTCGTCTGAGTTCTTCATGTTTATTTACATCTTTATATCCACACACTCCATAATTTGCAATGTTTTCGGGAGTAAGGTCAATGATTTGGAAGTTTAATTGTGGTGTTGACATTTTCAATTGTTTTTAATTTCAATTATTTTATGCAATTGCAATAATATGTCCGTCAGGGTCGGCAAGATATTATTATGGTTTGCGTCTCTATATTTTATAGAAATAAATTTTTCCATTGGTTCTGCGATGTAAATATAACGGTTATTAACGAACCAGAAACACTGTCCTTCAAATTAATCTCAACCTGTAACTCCATCAGCACTTACAATCACCTCGTAAACTGAATCTTGGTTAATTTCATTAAGATTTATGTTCTGCGAAAGTAGAAATTTATTTGCGCTGATTAGAACATCTTCAGGTGGATATTTACTGTGTTCATCAAAAGAGTTTAAAAATCGTATTGCAAAAAATGCATCAAATTTTGAAAACATTCGCTTGCGGAATGCTGCAGGGTTATTTGTATTTTGCCTACATTCTGTAATTGTTGCCAGTAGAGTTTCAGAGTCTGTATAAACAATTATATCTTCAGGAATAATTTGGTTGAGATTATTCTTGGAATTTGCAATGTAAAGCGAATCGAAATTAGAATAAAACTGTTTCAAAATTTCGAAAATAGCGAAGTTGTAAACTTTATAATTGCCTTCTGAAATGATTTTATTTACCGCTGGTCCAGTGCCAAAAGGAACTCTATCTGAGATTCGTGGCGATGGAAAAACCAATATTTCATTTATTGTTCCTACATTTGTCATAGGAGCTAGTTTATGAAGAAAGTAAAAATCTTCGCCTCCTTGTCGCTGCGACATTCCCCCAGTTTTTAAGTAAGAAATTGCCTTAACAGCAAAACATGATCCTATAGTGTGTAATGGATAAGGGAAACCACTAAAGTCAAGTGATAATCGAAAATATCTGAGGTATATCTCGTAAAGTTTGCAGGCAGAGATTACATCTTCATCATATTTGTTTTCGTTAAAATCGTGTCGGAACTGAATTGTGCAGGCTCCCGACTTTAGATTGTTACGAAAATATTTTTCAATGCTAATAAAGTAATTTTGGCTTACAAGACAATCAGCATCAAGTGAAACAATTATCCCATCTGCATTTTCGATAGAATTAAACCGACGCACTGCTTCGTCCATACCTGTTTTGCGAGCATGCCCAACACCTGCAATTTTTTTTGGTACATTTTCGACCAAATGAACTAGCAAATCGAAGTTTTTATAAATCCCAGTAGTTTTATCTAAAACCAGTTGTTGATGAATTTCACGGTTTGTTTTTTCAATTTCTGGAGCTGTATTTTCGCCTGAATTTACAATTACAATTACTTCTGTTTTTGCAAAAGATTGAGTTGCTGAATCTAAAGATTTCAAGGTTTCAAAAATAAATATATCGTTATAGCATGGTATAACAACAATAATCCCTGTTTTTGGACAGGGATCAAGGTTAAATATTTTTGGTCCGGATTTAAATCTTCCGAAGTAATTGTCAGCAAAAACCATTGCAATTATTTGCCAGCTTCAGTTTTCGCGTATCTTTCATTTAGCTGATCTAGAACTTCACGTGTAATGTCCATTCCTGGTTCAGCGTATAAAATACTACTGCCAGCAGCATTTCCTAAAATCAACATATAGCGTCCATCGTTGTATTCTTTAACAAAGTTCATAACTGTATCATACAGTTCTGCGTTAAGATTGGTTTGTTTCTCCATCAATTGATCGCTGAGGTCAGTTTGAAGTTGTTGAATTGCATTTTGTTCTTGCAGCAGTTCGTTTTGCTGAGTCTCCATGCTTGCTTGTGAAATAAAACTACCTAGACGAGCCTTTTCCTGAAAAGAATTGTATTTTGTTTCAAATGCTTTCATCCTAGCTTCGAGATTTGCTTGTGCTTTTGCTTGTTCTGTCAGAAAATCTTCGTTAAGTTTGATTGAATATTTGTATTCTAACAAAAGAGTGTCGAGGTTAACGTATGCGATATTTAAAGCTCCTGTAGAGTCTCTTGTAATTGCTCCCGGATTTTGATTTCCGTCAACACTTCCACCTTTAGCGCCGGTTAAAGAAATCACCAATACAACAATACTTGTAGCCAAAGCTATACCGCTGATAATAAGTGCGATTTTTGCAAATTTTCTGTTATCCATTATTTATTGATTTAAGTTTGTACAAATGTAGGTAAAAAATTTAATCTGTTGCTTTTTTTTTAGCCACGAATTTATACGAATTAAAGATTAGTTCGCTTTGCTCACTATTTTTTAACACAAAGACACGAAAACACGAAGTCACAAAGTATTACGAAGGCTTTTCTTTTAAAGAGAACCGAAGTTCCATAACCCAATAAATGTAAAACACATTTGTAATTATTTAGATGACAGCGGTAATATAAAGTCGAAAACCCTGCTGAATACATTTTAATACCGATTGCACATATAATATAGTCCAATTATTTGCTGCGCAAAATTGTTCTATTTATATGTAGCATCGGCATTAACGATTCTAATTTATAAAATATCTGTTGGC
>CAZOHR010000197.1:0-7105 GCA_964579045.1 uncultured Bacteroidales bacterium
GGGCGATTGATATAAAGGCTGTCAATACTATTCCCCTTGCCATGATAATTTCCTTCGAACATGACAGACTCATTTCCTATAGGAATAAACCCCTGACCGCCATCCCAGTTTCGGGTTTCGGCAGCATTGATATTGGCAGTTTGTATAAAGGTATAACCCTGATTCCATAAGCCGGGTGTGGTTGAAAGGTATTGGAGGTTCCGTATATTTGCAATTCGAAATGGGTTTGCTGCTGAACCATCACCAGCGGGCTTAGTGCCATTAAATGTTGTAAAACTAAGAACAGCACTGTACAAGGTATCAACCGCACTGCGAGTATAGGCGCGGAAATAATATGTTGTATTAGGTATTAAATTCGTTGCATTGGCACTGAATGAAGCAACGGTAGGTGATGCGAACTCACTCTTGCTGTCGGCAAGTGTAGGCGAACCGGTGGTATTCCAGCATACCCCATGATAGGTAGAAGCCGGAGTTCCAATCGTGGAGATATTCCAATTCAGCGTTGCTAAATCACTTCCAATATTTGTGGCAGCATTTGATATTGGTCCACTTGCATAAAAATGTGAAGGATAAGCATTGTTGATACTGCTCAACATATACCAGTATTCATTGCTGGCATTGGTGCTTGTCTGTGCAAAATTCCATCCCGTAAACGTACTTTTCAGCTTCATTTCAGCGGTGGTTTTACCCAGTGCATTGAAAGTTCCTGCATTTGTATTGTAGCCAAGGGCTTGTCCGGTGGTTTGTGTATCCCAATAGGAATTTTCTATGTCGGCTCCCGAGCTAATAGCTCCGGCAATGCCTCCTTTTGTGCTTAATCCACTACTAACTGCACCTGTGGCGTAACATTGATTTGCCAGACCACCAGCTTTAGTTCCAAACAATCCGCCTGCATTATTCTGATTGGCAGTAGCACTTGCTCTGGCAAAGCAAATATCTTCGTTGCCGGTGCTATATCCTGCTAATCCGCCTGCATTATTGCCGGTAGCATTAACGCTTCCTGAGGCAGAACATTTAATGAGCGAACCTTGGTTATTACCAATTACTCCACCCACATTGTTTTGTCCTTTTATGTTTACATTAGTCAAGGTCAGATTTTTTACGCTATCGCCCACTGCTAAGCCAAAAAAGCCAACATTGTCGGTTGTAGGGCGGTTGATGCATAATGAATCAATGCTATATCCCTGTCCGTTAAAGTTTCCTGTAAAATTAACGGTGCTGTTTCCAATGGGGTTAAAACCATTGGCATTATCCAAATAGGAGGATTTGGATGCATTGATATTATTTTTCAGAATAAAATATTTACTCCACGAAGCCGTATTGTTCATCATCCATTGAAGATTTTCCAAGCTACTAAGTTGGTATGGGTCGCCACTGGTGCCGTTACCCGATGGTACAGCATCATTGTTTATTGTTGTTGCTTTTTTAAATTCTGAATAGGCTCCCAGTCCGCTTGTAGAAGTTTTTGTTGCAGTTACTCTGTAATAATAGAGATTGTAAATTGATAAACCTGTAACAACATGGAAAGTATCAGTTGTTGTTAGCGGATTGTAGCCGCTAAGCATATTTGTAAAGGTACTATCGGTAGCGACATACAAATTGTAGCCATTGGCAGTGCCAACATCAGGTGCGGACCAGTTTGCTTTGAAGCTTGAACTTGAGTTATTGGTTGGGTTTTTAGCAGTTGGAACCATCATAGCAAGACTTTGAACCCATTGATATGCAGTACCGCTGATGGTGCCATTGCCTAAGCCAACAGCATCCTCAATAGTAGTGCCCGAAGCCTCATTAAACTGCCAATAACCCACTAAACTGGTTTGAATGGTGGCAAGAGGGTTGTACATGTCAGTGTTAATCTGACTTGCAGTGCGAGCCACATTCCAAACACATACTTCATCAATACTACCGGGGAATAACCTACCACTAAATGCGGAGCTACCTCCAATATATAGGGGCTGTGACGATATTCCAATGGAGGTTGATACAGATTGTGTCCCACTTAATACACCATTTATATAAACAGACATAATAGAACCGTTGTAAACACCAGCCACATGTGTCCATTGATTTAATGGCAAAGCCTGGGTGGAAATTACTTCGGGCCATGATGAACCTGTGCCAATAACGAAACTTAATTTACCACCACTTCCACAACGAATAGCATATCCTTGACTGGCACTTCCTTCTTTGCTTACAATAGTTCCGGTTAATGCTGTCGCTTTTATCCATGCTTCTACGGTTATAGATCCGTTAATATTGAGATTGGAAGGGTTGCCACAATTAACATAAGCATCGGTTCCGTCAAAATTAAGAGCTGTTCCGGGAGTATTTGCTGGTATTGTGTAGCAAACCATATATTGTCCGTCAAAGGCGGTAATTCCAGTAAATGTAGCAGTATTATTTGCAGCATTTGCACTAAGAGCAGATGCAACAAGCGTCCACGAACCATCGGCATTATTGTTTCGGCGATAAAGTTTTACAAACTTAGGTTGAGTTGAATGTGAGATGGTAATATCTTCGCTCAGGGTAAAAGTAAGGTTAGCAGTAAAAGTGCCTGTTCCAAAACGGTTTATTACCCAATATTGGGAATTAAAAGCGGTGGTAACATCTGTTGGACTGGCATTTGGCAAAGTATCAATGCGGCTTGCCACGATGGTATCCGTTCCACTTTTTGAAATAAAATTCATTACTAAACCGGTGCCGGTAAAGGTTGTTGTGCCAGTAGTGGTTACTCTCTGCGTATTTACAGCTCCGGCTGCAAACGGAATGGTAGATGCTATCCAGTTGGTATTGTCCATATTGTTGAGCGTACCGGTGGCTGTTCCTTTCATATCGGTTAAGGTAGTGCCGCTTCCATTGTTAAACTGCCAGTAATTTATAAGGTTTGCATTGGCAGTAGGTGCATTGCGGTACATATCTTCGCGGATATCAGCCATTGAACGGGCATAATTCCACACACTCACTTCGTCCATCTTACCGTTAAATGCTTCTGAACCGGTTGCGCTAAATGAAAAAGCACCCGAAGGAGCATACAATCCACCGGCAGGGGATGCACTACTTATCAAATTTCCATTTAAATAAAGTTTCATGACTGTTCCGTCGTATGTTCCGGCAATATGCATCCAGGTTCCGGTTGTCAGTACATTGTCAACTCGTAAACTATAAATACTGCCGTTTGATTTCTTAATAAAGAAATGCAATTCATTAGTACCTCCTAAACCGCTTCCGTCGTAGCGTAAGCAAGCCACTTCGGGGTTAATGGTTACATACCGCTGAATAGTTCCCGCTGGCAATGTGTTGTTATACACCCATGCTTCAATGGTTATTGCCGTGAGGCTTGTACTTATTCCCGAGGCACCAGAAACATACTGATTTACGCCATTAAAACTTAGTGCTTTTTGGGGCGATTGAGTTTGTGCCTGTAACTGAATGCTAAAGGCAAATGCCATAAGAAATAGGCTGATTTTTGTTAAATTGTTTTTCATATTTAGTTTATTTGTAATTTGCTATATGCACTAGTATTCAATGATTCTTTTATTTTCTGTTCAAACACATTTTTAGTTGAACACTTTGGTATAAAACTGAATGAAATGCCATCTATTTGAGGTTCGAGGAAGTAATTCTCTGTATAATTGGATAAAACTAAAACTTTTGCATTTGGCAGTAATTGCAATATTTTACGAATATTTTCACTTTGATAAAAAGTAAAATCTAAAAGAATAATATGACAATCAAAACTATCTACAATTTGAAAAAATGAATTCAGATTGTCAGTATCAAAAGAAATATTAAAATCATCAATCTGATTTAATGCTACTTTTAAACTCTCACGATAAAAATTATTGTTCTCAATTATGACAATATTCATTTACGAATAATTTTATAACAAAACTATTCATAATTAAGTATTGCCACTTGAGGGGAAACCCGCATTTAAACTAAGTGGAAACCCTTATAAAAATTATTCAATTGTGAAGTAATTATTTTTTATAGCCCAAATAATCAATTCAGCCACATTTTTAACATTAGCTTTTTGAAAAAGGTTAGTTCTATGGACTTCAACTGTTTTAACGCTGATAAAAAGTTTGTCGGCAATTTCATTAGAATTAAGACCGCTGCAAACAAGTTTTAAAACGTCAATTTCTCTGTTAGTAATATTCCCAGTGTCGACCAAACGACCTGAATTAAGTGCGAGCAATTTCATGATTTCGGAACTAAAGAAATATCCACCATCATAAACTTGATTTATTGCTTGTTGCAAGTCTGATTTTTTGATGTTTTTATGAATAAAGCCTTTAACGCCAGCATTTTGCATCAGCGTATAATGGGTCAGGTCAGAAAATAAAGTAAGTGCAATAATTTTTAAATCGGCGAATATCGAAATAGCTTTTTTTGTAGTTTCTATTCCGTCAATTCGGGGCATATTTATGTCCATTAAAACAACATCAGGCTTAGTATTTTGCAGAAAATCAATAAATTCATAACCATTAGATGTATCAAAAACCACTTCAAAATTATCAATTTGTGATAATATTAGTTTTAGTCCTTCCCGAAAAAGGTCTTGATCGTCAATTATTGCAATTTTAATTTTCATTTTCTAAATATGGTAAAGAAATTTGAACTGAAACACCTTTATTTTCTGAGCTTGTTATAGTGATTTTGCCATTTAGCGAATTTACACGATTATGAATATTATTCAAGCCCATTCCTGTTTTATTATGCTCTAATTGTTTAACATTAAAACCTTTTCCATTATCCATAAAATCAATATTTATTGAATTTCCAGATAAGAATATTTTAATGTGAATTTCATCTGCACCAGAATGTTTAATTGAATTATTAATTAGTTCTGTAACTGTTCTGTAAATGGTAAGTTCAGTTTTCAAGTCAAAACGATTTGTCTTTTCAAAAGTATCAAAAAACTTTATTTTTTCCGTTAACCGAATTTGATTAATAAAGTTGTCGAGTGCAGTGATTAGTCCATATTTTTCGAGTATATGTGGGCTGATATTTTGCGAAATTCTTGAAACATCAGCAATTAAATTTTCAATTATTTTTTTTAGTTGTGTCTCAATTTCAGGTTTTTGGTTTTCTGGGGCATCCAAATATGCCTGAAAATATAAGTTTACAGCCGACAATACTGGACCTAAACCATCGTGCAAATCGCTGGCTAAACGTTTTCGTTCTTTTTCTTCGGTGAGAATTACGGCTTCAATCGTCTTTTGACTTATGATTTCTTTTCTTTTTAATCTGATGTATAAAAGACTAAGAACAAAAGCAATGCATAGAACAATTAACATCAGGATCAGAAATGCCAATTGTTTTTTATTAAATTCGTTCTTTTGTTTTTCTTCTTTAATTTTTTGCTCTTTGTTAAACAAATCATACTTAGCTGATTGTTCGTTAATTTGAGAACTTATTCTGTCTCTGTAAAAATCATTCTGTAAGATTCTGCCTAATGACATAAATTCGTAAGCTTCTTTATAATTCCCAGTTAAATTGTAAATGCCCGCCATTTGTAGATACAATCGCATGAAAAGATTTCTGTTTTCTTCAATTTCACAAAGATTTGTGGCATTTATGACAGCTTCAAGTGCAAGTTTATATTCTTTTAATCCAACATAAATATTACTTTGGTTAATCAATGCACTCATTTCACAGTAAGCCATTCCAGCATCATCAAAATTCTTTACTGCCTTAATGGACATTTCAAGTGCCTTAGAATATTGTTTATCTCTACACATTAAATAACTTAGTTCGTTTTGAGCTAAAGCAAGATTGCCTTTACTATTTATTTTTTCAGATATTGTAATGCATAAATAGGAATATTTTTCAACAGAATCCTTTGTGTTAAATTTTTCATTTCCCCATTCGTCATAGATTGCTGCCAGGCGGTTGCAGGCAAAAGCCATGTTAATATCCATAACATCTCTTTTGCTCAATATTATTTCATACAGAATTTCGATTCCTTTGGAATACTCTTGCTTTTGCCTATACGCTTCACAAAGATTTATTTTGCAATATTCTATTTTCTCAGAATCATTTTTAATTTTATAAAGGGCTTCCATCAGCAATGGGATTGCTTTATCAGGCATGGATTTTTCAAGATATTTTTGTGCAGAATACAACAGTGCATCAATATAGCTAAGAGAATCTGGAGCTGTAAACATTCTCATATCAAGTGTCTTCACCGCTTCAGGGTCAGCATAAATTACCATCAGCCTTAAATAGTTAGTCTGAGCTTGTTGAATAGGTGTCAATAGTTTTTTATTGGACTCTAGTTCTTTTAGGTAATTTTTTGAAGTGTTAAGATCGGAATAAACAGTTTCAATCCCTTTGATATAAATGCTATCAAATTCAAAATCTTTCTCAAAATCTTGACTGAATAAGTTTTCAGCACAAAATAAGCAGATTATAAATCCAAAAATATATAATTGTTTGCTCCTATTGGTAATCATTAAAATATTTTAATTCTCAACCACAAATATAATCCATTTCCTCCAACAATCCTTAAGAGAAATTCAAAATTAAAGAAGTTTCATCTAATTGAATTAAGAAAAAGAATATCTTAAATTTTTAAGAAACTCAAGTAAATAGTTTGTTAATTATTTAAGCCCAAGTGGAGAATCAATATTCAATTCCTCAATCGTACCTTTAAAAAATTGAGTAGGAATAGTAATGGTGCCGGTTACATTACCAAGATTAGAGGTAAATGTAGAAATGAACGACCTTAAATATGGGAACATAATAGCTGGGGCATTTGTATTCACTAAATTCTTTTTCGTTTGTTCTTCAATTTGATCATTTCCAAACTCAAAAGAGCCTACTGCAATAAGCGATAAAATAAATCAACTTACACACTTCAATTCAACCTGAATAAAAATGTGAAAAATCTTTGCATTATGTGACAAGGTTTGAAAACAAAATACCATCCCTAAAAACTTAGCATTATTTTTTTGGCAAAGCATTTGCATATACCCACCAGATAAAAATAAAAAACATAAAACAAATGAAAACGAATTTTAACACAACAAAAAAATCTTTGAGTTTAATACTTGGTTTAGCAATATCTATTTTCTCATTTGGTCAGGATGAATTATCATAT
>CAZOHR010000198.1:0-2378 GCA_964579045.1 uncultured Bacteroidales bacterium
ATATCAGTCATTATTTATTTCTAGCGTTGTCAGGCCTGAATACTGTATCAAAAATCGCGTTTTTTTTTGTGTTCGGGATATTTATCATAATGAATAGTGACAAATAGCCAATGTTTTTAGTTTTTGACTTGCATCAACAGCATTTGAGACCAATTCTCTAAGAAATATTTCATGGTCCGAATAAAGGAATTTTTTTATAATTGGAAAAATATTCTCGGTGGTAACACCAATATTTCCGGTCTTCTGTGTCATAATCTTTCTATTTAAGTTTAACCGCTAATGGATTTCAAAGTATATGCCATGCCTAAAAACATGACAAAACGGCAGTTGAACTAAATACAAGAAAGATTAATTATAAACAAAAAATCCAGTTAGGAACAATCCTATTGCAAGAGCAAAAATGCTTAGAAAGACTATTACTGCCTTTTTGCTTGATAATTGCTTTTTCTTTAACTCGTATTCGCTAATTAATCTAGAAATAAGCGGATACAGTCTTGCAAAGTACTGTGAGTCTTTTTTAATAAATGCTGCAGGTTTGACGTTGCTGCTTGTTGCCTTTAATTCTATGTTTTCGCTATCGGCAAATATAATAACTTCGATTTCCTTATCTATACTCTTAATAGGTGGAATTAACTCCAGAGCCGTTTTGGTATTCATTCCTCTGCTGGAGATAATATTATCAATGATTACAATTTTAAAATTATTATCCTTTACATCTGTCTTAAGTTTATTCAAAAACATTTGAACAGAATTAAAAGTATATAAGGTATAATTACTGAATTTGGGCTTAAAGTTTTCTCTGAAGAAGTCAAGATCCAAGACGTCATTGTCAACGCAATAAAAATTTATATGTTTTGTACTTTTCATTAGTTGTTTAATAAATCCTTGGGGTTATTATTTAAAAATCTCTAGACATGCCTCTTCTTTTGATTGATTCAATTCGTGAATCCCTTTTATAATTAATTGCCTGGTCTGGATCAATATCCGTTTGAAGAATCCACCGACCACCGCGAAAAATAAAAGCATCATATGAAAAATCAGGCCCATAATATTGAAACATTTTCTCATATTTTGTTTCAGGCGGTGCTAGATGGTCAACAACAATCATATCCTGTTTCTCATTATACCTTAAAATCATAGTGGCCCTATCGGCAAATTCAAAAATCAGTCTTCCGGTATTTGTGCGATCCAATTTAAACATTTTTTTTCCGAACACAGGAATATCCTTACGGTCGAAGTATAGAACCTCCACAACTTTTCGGTTTATCATAAAATTGGCTCCATCCCATCCGATTAGGGTATAATAAGTAAGAGAGTTCCATTTTTTTGTAATTATTTCATAATAAAGAGCCCCATACCATTCCGAATTAGATTGGTAGAACCGAATTTCATCTTTTGTTCTGAATTTTTTATCATTAAGAAAATATACTCCCATTTTCTTTTTATTCCGATATTGAAGAAAGCCAAAATATTGAAAACTTCCATCCTGATAATTGAGATTCCAAGTATAAACGCGCAACAAATTATCGTCTGAATTTAATACTGATAGGTGCTTGATCTTAGAAAAATCAGCATTAAAAGATTCAGGATTTCTCAGAAATTCTTTCATATAAGCCAACAGATAATCATTAACTTCCTGTTTATGCTTATCTGAATCGGAACCTGCAATTTCGTCAAACAGATTGCTTATAGAATCAACCTCTGCCATATAAGGATTCTCTTTAGCATATAAAGAAAATGTTACAGCAAAAGTCAGTACCAACAACAAATATTTCCTAAAATAATTCATCACACAAGGCTTCACTATCTATAAACGCAAAGATTTGTAAATATTTTGTAAAAATAGAATTTAATTTGAAAAATAAATCACTAATAATTATTCACACGTTTAAATAATGTTGCTAAATTTTGTCTAGAACATTTTTTATTAAAGTGCAGGCTTGTATTATTTCTTCGTCAGAAATATTTAAAGGTGGCGCAATTCTAAAAGCAGAGTCGTGGAAAATAAACCAATCGGAAATAAACCCCTCGATTAAACCAAGCTTAATAAAACTTTGCACGTTTTCAAAACTCCCGATTTCGACAGCTAGTAAAAGACCTTTGCCACGAATTTCGAAGATTTTTGGATGTTCGAGATTTGCGCGAAATAGCTTTTCTTTCGATTCAACAAGTTCTGTTAAGCCTTCTTCTTTAATATATCTGATAGCAGCCAAAGCAGCTGCTGCGCTAACAGGGTGCCCACCAAATGTTGTAATATGACCAAGTACCGGATTAGTCATAAAAGAATTCATTACTTCTTTCACTGCCGCAAATGCTCCGATAGGCATTCCTCCGCCCAGTGCCTTTGCAAAACATACGATATCGGGAACTATTCCAAA
>CAZOHR010000198.1:2388-7104 GCA_964579045.1 uncultured Bacteroidales bacterium
ACCCGAATGTTCGCGTGCGAAGAATGCTCCCGTTCGACCAAAACCTGTCTGAATTTCATCTAGAATTAAAAGACAGCCTGCGTTTGTACAAACATTACGCAAGGCTTTCATATATTTAATGTCTGGAACCACAATTCCAGCTTCAGCTTGTATGGGCTCCAGAATAACACAAGCGGTATTTCTGTCAATTAAATCTAATTGTTTGTAATTATTAACTTCAAGAAAATAGACTTCGGGCAACAATGGACGGAACGAACTTTTAAAATCTTCGTTACCACATAAGCTGAGTGCAGCATGGGAACTACCGTGGTATGCATTTTTAAAAGCAAACATTTTAGTTTTTCCTGTAAATCTCTTTGCTAGTTTAACTGCTCCTTCAACAGCTTCGCTACCACTATTAACAAAATATACCGAATTCAATTGCGGCGGAAGTAATTTGCAGAGATATTCAGCCAGTTTTACCTGTGGATTCTGTATAAACTCTCCGTAAACCATCAAATGAAGATGCTTGTTAACCTGTTCAATAATAGCATCTTTGACTGGTTTAAAATTATGTCCCAGACTGCTTACTGAAACTCCAGAAATAAGATCAATGTATTTTTTTTCATCATTCCCATACAAATAAATACCTTCTGCTCTGACAATTTCGAGCATATATGGAGTTTCGGAAGTTTGACCTAGGTAATTTAGAAAAAGCTCGCGATTAGAGATCATTATAAAGTATTCATTTTTTCGGAGATCTTCAATGCAATATCATCATCGACTAGGATATTTGCAAAGTTTTCCGAATGTTTAAAAATCAGATAATTATTGCAAATTTCGCTTATTTCGTTCAGATTAACAATATATTCATCATTTATCTTAAAGAAATTTGAATTCTGGAAAATACTGTCGGGGTCGAAAGCTGAGTCTAATATTGTAAATGCCTTGGAGTAAGTATTTAATAATTTTTGATCTAAATGACTTTGAATAGTAACAATATCCTTTAATTTTAAGCGCACGTAATTACCTTTCGATTTAAAGAAAAGACTGTCAAGATGACGTATGTTATCCTTTTCAAAGCTCCTTTCTACTGCCTTGTTTACTGCTTTTAGAAATCTTCTGTACTCAATTGGTTTAAGTAAATAATCGGTAACATCATATTCGAATGTATCGAGAGCATATTTTCTGTCGCCGGAAATCACGATTACATTAACATCAAATTTAGATTCATCGAGAAATTCAAGTCCACTCATTTCGGGCATTTCTATATCTAGAAATACGACATCAATCCTTTCTTGTTTTATAGTCTGAATTGCTTCTACAGGGTTTGCAAAAGTTCCTTTTAAATTCAACAAATCAGATTTGTTGATAAAAGAAGCCAGTTGTCTCTGGATTATCGCGTCATCGTCGATAATAATACAATTCATAGTTAAGCAGATTTAATAAATCATTAATTTTATACGGTATAGACAAAGAAATGTTATAAAGTGTTCACCAAATAAAATTTAATTCTACTATCGAATTGTTTTCATCCACAATCAGCAGTCTGGCAACTACTTTTTTTAGAATATTTTGATCTCCCGATGAATAAATGATTGTTTTGCCAGGAACATTTTCAGTCTGAAGCATTTTTCCAGTCATTAAAATATCTTTAGTTCTTCTGGCAACAGCTTCGGCAGAATCAATTACAGTTATGCCCTCTCCTGCTGTTTTCTTTATTAAGTCATAAAAATAGGGATAATGTGTGCATCCGAGCACCAGTTGATCTATATCATTTTTTTGAAAAGGGCTAACATACTGTTCTATTAGTGAGAGGACTTCATCACCTTCAAAAATACCTAGTTCGGCAAATTCAACTAGTCCTTTTGCAACTTGCAAATGCAATGTTACGTAATCTTTGTATTTATCGCTTGTATTTTTAAAATGATTACCTCTAAATGTTCCTTCGGTGGCAAGAACTCCGACATGACCGGTTTTAGTATTAAGACAAGCAGGCTTAACAGCAGGTTCGAGACCGACTATTGGCACATCGAACCTTTTTCTCATTTCAAAAACTGCAGCAGCCGTTGCTGTATTACATGCAATAATAATTAGTTTACAGTCTTTTGAAATTAGAAATCGTATAATTTTATCAGACAAAGCAACAATTTCATCAACAGATTTGGGTCCGTACGGCGCATTTTTACTATCGGCATAATAAATATAGTTCTCGTTTGGAAGTCTTAATTTCAGTTCTTTTAAAACCGTAAGTCCACCAATTCCACTGTCGAAAACACCAATAGGTCTGTTCATATTAAAAAAAATCCCGAAAATTTCCGGGATTAAAATTAGTAATTTATTTTTGGATAATTACTTAATACCAAGTTTAATTTTTACATCTGGAGTAACATCGACACTCTCAGCTGAAAAATACAACAAAGAAGCTACGTCGAAAACATAAATTAATTCTTTTTCGGCACCAACCGCTTTGATAGCATCTTGAATTTTTGTGTAAATTGGTTCCAACAATTCAAGCTCTTTATTCTGCATATCTTCCTGAGCTCTAACCTGAAATGCCTGAATCCTCTGTTGAAGATTAACCAATTCGTCTTGTTTCATTTGCTTAATCGAAGGAGAATAAGTAGCTTCTTCTGCAGTATAAGTGTTATACTTAGTTTCCAATTCCTTATTTAGCTCTTGTAATTGAGTTTCCAATGTTTTGGCATACTCTTCTACAGCTTTGGATGCTTGTTCTCTCTCTGGCATTACAGAAAAGATAGTGTTTGAATCAACATGTCCGAATTTTGGTTTCTGAGCGAATAATGAAACCGAAGATGCAACAATCAGCAATAATACAATTATTTTTTTCATAATAGTTTTTTAAAATTTGTCAAATATAATACAATATCAATTCTTATAACCTAATTTTTTTAAAACGTCATCACTTTTATCATAACGTGGGTCGGTGTAAAGCATATTTAAACTGTTGGCAGTATCAAAAATCACTGCATACGAACCTTCGACTGCAATTTCTTTGATCGCGTTGTAAATATCGTCCTGAATTGGTTTTACAAGTTCTTCACGTTTTTTAAACAACATTCCCTCTTTTCCAAAATACTTCTGCTGAAGTTCTTTCATTTCCTTTTCTTTCAGCATAATTTCTTCTTCTCTTTTAACTCTTAATTCTTCGGTAAGCATGAGTCTTTCTGCCTGATAATCTTTATACATTTTATCAATAGACACTTTAAGAGCATCAATTTCTTTTTTCCACTCTGCAGACAAATCGTCGAGTTGTGTTTTAGCCGATTCATAAACTGGGATATTATTGAGGATATACTCAGAATCAACATACGCATATTTCTGAGCCATTAGCATTCCTGAAAACATCGGAACGAGCAATAACAATAAAAACTTTTTCATAGTATCATTTTTTAAATTATTTTCAAAAATAGTAATTAACAAAATATGTTCCAAAAATCATTTGTTAAAACTGTTGCCCAATAACAAAATGGAACTGACTACCATTAGAACCAGAAGATCCTGGAATCTCGTCAAATCCATATCCCCAATCAACACCTAACATTCCAATCATAGGCATATAAATTCTCACACCAAAACCAGCAGATCTTTTAATGTCGAACGGATCGAAATTATCGGATCTATACCAAGCGTTACCAGCTTCTACAAAACCTATTGCATATAAGGTAGCAGTTGGCGCCAGCGAAAGCGGGTATCTCAACTCAATAGTGAATTTATCATAAATATTACCCCCATTAGTTGGAGTAAGAGAGTTATTTGTGTATCCTCTCAAACCAACAGTTTCGAGTCCGTATAGATTGTAACCATACAAACCGTCACCACCAAGTTGGAATCCTTCGAAAGGAGATGGGCCAACCTCTTTAGAGTACATACCCAACATTCCAAATTCGAATTTGGTCATCAAAACCAATGCTCTTGAACTTCCATCGCGGCTACCACTAAGTGTCGAAAACCATTGTCCTGAAAATTTATATTTATGATACTCAATCCATTTATATCTATCTTGGGCGGCCATATCATCGGAATAAACTTTTCCATTAAACCATGAATATGGAGGAGTGAGTTCGACAGATAAAGAGAAATTTGAACCAGTAGTTGGGTAAATAGGGTTAGGACCAGATGAAGATCTTCCCATAACAGTTTTTAAACTTAAGTTATTGGAATGACCTGTATTGTAAAGTGAAAATTGAGCGTAATCTTTTAGATTATAGTATTTATAACCTAATTCGCTATAAAGTGTAAAATAATCATCTGGCACTCTTAGTCTTTGTCCCAAGCCTAGACCAACACCTGTAACTTTAAAGAAATAAAGACTTGAATCCGACACTGCAGCGTTTGATATAATAGAATGATAAACCGATGTTGTAAAAGAATTTGGTTTTTTACCTCCAAACCAAGGTTCTGTGAAATTAAAACTATAACTCTGATACCATAATCCAGATGCTTGCGCTCTGACTGACAATCTTTGTCCGTCACCTGATGGTAAAGGGCGATATGCTTTAGGATTAAAGATGTTCTTGAGAGAGAAGTTATTAAAAGTTAGACCGAGAGTACCAACAATCATGCTAGCCCCCCAACCGCCAGATAATTCAATCTGATCCGAAGGTTTTTCCTCAACGATGTACTCAAGATCAACTGTCCCTTCAACTGGATCGGGCTGAAAATCAACATTAAGTTTTTCGGGATCGAAATAACCTAATTGAGCAAGTTCTCTGA
>CAZOHR010000199.1:0-2707 GCA_964579045.1 uncultured Bacteroidales bacterium
GGCTCTGCAACACTTACACTCACTCCAGATACAACTACAACTTACAGTGTTTATGTTCAGGATGCAAATGCTTGTATCAGCAACACAGCTAGTATGATAGTTACAGTAAGTCCTGAAATGATTGTTGATTCTTTGATTCTGATTAACAATCGCTGTTTTAATTCATGCGATGGAAGTGCTGAGATTGTAATGCACGGCGGGCTATTACCTTTGCAATATAGTTGGGGTTCTCCTAATCATATTTACGAAAATCTTTGCGCTGGAATTTATACTGTTACAGTTAGCGATCTTATTGGTTGTTCGGTTGGAGAAATGTTTGTTATTACGGAACCAACACAAGTAATCTACACAACTTCAACAGAACCAGCAAGTTGTAACGCTTCCGAAGATGGAGAAGCAACCATATTTGTACAAGGCGGTGTGCCACCATACGAATATTTATGGCCAGATGGAACAGATACTGAAACTTTAACAACACATGCTGGGACATATACTGTAACAGTTCTTGACGACCACAATTGTCGTATTACTGCTCCGCTCACAATTACCGAACCCGAAGCAATTTATGTTCTCCCAGTTGGAAACCGTACTATTTGTAACGGACAAACAACATCACTTACCACTCAGGCAAGTGGAGGTTCTCCATATTATGACTTCCACTGGTCAGGTACTGATGGCAGCACTTATAACTCAAATATCTATGAGGTTAGTCCTACTCAAACTACTATCTATACTCTTATTGTTACAGACTCTCATGGATGTTCTAGTGCTCCAATTAGTTCAACTGTTTACGTAAATCCTGATTTGGAGATAGTATCAATAGTTACAAGTAATGATACTATTTGTCCGAGAGACCCTGCAATTGTATATGTGGATGTAATTGGTGGGAACGGTGGACCATATCTGATGACATTACAAGATGGAACAGTTGTACCTTCACCTTTTACAGTTTATCCTGATACCACTACAATGTACTATGTTCAGTTGGAAGATATGTGCGGATCTCCTTCAGTAGTTGATTCAATCCAAATAAACGTAAGACCAACACCAGGTAATGTTTTTGTAGCTGATGATGTTGACGGATGTCCTCCATTTACTGTACACTTTACCGAAAGTACTCCTGACTACGGACAAACTTATATTTGGGATTTTGGAGATTATGGTTATGCAAACGTTAAGAATCCTGTATATGTTTATGATGAACCTGGAACATTCTCTGTTAGCCTTGAGGTAAAAGACTTCTTTGGTTGCAAATATTACAGAGAAGTTGAAGATATGATTACTGTTTACCAGAATCCTTCTGCACTCTTTGAAGCGAATCCTGAAATTGTTTCTATGCTAGAACCAGAGGTAGAATTTATAAACCACTCTGTTGATGCAGTAAGATATTTCTGGTTCTTTGGCGACGGCGACAGCTCATTATTTGCATCACCAAGACATACTTATCCATCAATTGGAGATTATGAAGTGCTATTAGTTGCAGAAAGCGAGCATGATTGTACTGATACAACTACCAGAATAGTAACAGTAAGAAACGAGTTTGCATTCTATATGCCTACATCGTTTACTCCAAACGGCGATGGCATGAACGACTGTGCAAGACCATGTGGAAATGGAATTGATAAAAATGAGTATAACATGATGATCTATGACAGATGGGGAAATCTAGTATATGACTCTGAAACGTTTAAACCTGATGTTGCTTGCGACGCATGTGGTGAAGGGGCTTGGGATGGAACAGATATGGGTAATCGTTCTCTTGGCGATGAAATCCTACCAAATGGTTTGTACCACTGGTATTGTGAGTTTAAAGATTGGAATGGGACAATATTTAAAGAACAGGGGACTTTAACCCTGATAAGATAAATAAGAAAAACCGGCAAATGCCGGTTTTTTTTTGATTAAACACACAACCAAATTAAAAAAAAAGCGTTAACATTGTGCTAAACTTTCTATTATGTTAAAACAATTGTTTTTTTTATCAGCATTTCTGCTAATTTTTAGTCTGAGCAACGCTCAAACTGCAGATCCGAGATTAAGTTCTGTCTATTCAGAAGAGTATTTGACAAACCTTGCAATCAATAAGCCTAATCAATTAAGATATCTAAATTGGTGTCTAGATAATTCGTATGAGGTTATTGAATTAAGTGCTGAGAAAGTCGAACTTCTCCCATATCTCAAGCATTTTGATCCAATCACAAAGACTATTGGAGCGAATGCAGAGAGTATTGACGAAAATGCATTTAACCTATTTCTATATTCTTTCGAAAGAAAGTATAATTCAAAAACAACATATCGGATTGGTAGTACTGGTCTTGCTATTGTATTTGATTCAGAAAAGAATTTAGCTAAAAATTTTAACATCTACCAAAATGAACAGTAGTAAAATAAAAGTATTAGCCACGCTGATTTTTATCGGCTTTAGTTTTACAGCTCTCTCGCAGACATATTTGATGAATGGAACTACCAACGGTACAACTGTTAACACCTGCGCAGGAACAATTTACGATTCTGGTGGAGCATCTGGAACAATCCAAAATAATGAAGATTATACCCTTACCATTTGCAGTACTGCAGGTTCGAGTGTTATCTTGAGTATCACAGCATTCAATACAGAAAGTGGTTGTGATTTCTTATCTATTTACGACGGCAATACCACTGGAGATCCTCTTTTGGTTCAATCATCAGGTTCACCAGGTATTCAAGG
>CAZOHR010000199.1:2807-3956 GCA_964579045.1 uncultured Bacteroidales bacterium
TTTACTGGAACATTAGCCGACGATTATGTAGTTTGCTCTGGAGAACCTGTCGAACTCACAGGATTTGTTCAGGTTGAAGAATGGGTACTAACAATTCCTGAATTAATAACCGACACTGTTTGTTTCGACGATAATCATTATCAAGTACCACAAGGTGCAAGCTTTATTCATAATGCTTTTGCTCCAGGTCAAGTAATTACCAGCATTAATGATATCGAAGAGATCTGTATGACACTTGAACATTCATATATTGGTGACCTCGATTTATGGGTTGAATGTCCTAATGGTAACATTGTTCAGTTTCTAATTTACCCTAATGGCTGTAGTGCTGATGAATTTGGTGATGCTTTAGATGAATTTGATGACAGCGCTCCAGATATTGACTGTAATGACCCAAGTACAATTGGACCTATGTATCAATATTGCTGGTCTCCAACGGGAGTTGGAACTATTGAAGACCAATGTGGAGGTAGCACAACAATACCTGCTGGCACCTATGCTGCAGAGGGTGGAACTTTTACAAATCTTATTGGATGTCCTTTAAATGGAGCATGGTCAATATGGGCTCAAGATAATCTTTACTCTGATGATGGAGCTGCCGCTCAATTTGAATTACATTTCGCAGACTATATAATTCCCACTGGTGGCAATTTGTTATCATTTCAAAACACATATGATTTGACACCAACTTCAACAACAGTTGAGTGGACAGGTGAAAATATGGCTTCTTCAACCGGCACAATTGGTAATGCAAACCCACTTACACCAGGTGATCAAATCTACACATTTACCGTTACCGACAACTTCGGTTGTTCTTACGATACAACTTTAACAATAACCGTTTTACCACTTGACGATCCTACATGTTGCGAATTTCCAACAACAACTGCTGGTCCCGACGATCATGTTTGTACAAATACATACACATTTAACGCAACTTTGGCAACAGGAAATACTGGCACTTGGACACTAATTAGTGGACCTGGAACGGTTACATGGGCAAATCAAAATTCACCACATGCAATTGTTACAGTAAATGGTTGGGGTTCATACGAATTTGAATGGACAGAGCAAAACCTAGCTCCTACTTGTGCAGATGCAGATAGGGTAATTATAGAATTTTACCCTATGCCAACAACAACATTTACC
>CAZOHR010000199.1:3966-5689 GCA_964579045.1 uncultured Bacteroidales bacterium
ATCATACAATCCTAACTTATACCGGAAACATGTCAGCAACCGCCACATTCACATGGGATTTTGACGGAGCTACAGTTGTTAGCGGCTCTGGCATAGGCCCTTACGAAATATATTGGTCAACCGCAGCGACACATTCTGTTGCACTTCAGGTGAGCGAAAATGGTTGCGACTCTCCAGATACACTTGTAAACATTATTAATCCTGAATTGCTAGCTCACACTTTAGTTTTTGAAGACGATCCTTGTTTTGGTAGCTGCGAAGGACGAGCAGAGATTACTCCTACAGGAGGAACTTTGCCTTATGATTATTCATGGGCTTCACCAACAAATATTTTACCAAATTTATGTGCAGGTTCGTATTCAATCACTGTAACTGACATCAATGGATGTACAACTGCTGAAGACTTTGTAATTAACGAACCTCCTGCAATAATCATCAACAGTATTGTCACTACAAATCTTTCTTGTTATCAGTCGAATGATGGAACAATAACAGTTGATGCAATAGGTGGTGCCGGAACATTAACTTATCAATGGTCAGACATTGGAGCAGGTACAGCATCCAGAATAGGTACGAGTGCAGGGAACTACTGCGTAACAGTTGAAGATGAAAATGGTTGTAGCATTTCAGAATGTGTTGAACTAACTCAACCAGATGAATTAATTGTTACGATATCACCAAACACAGCAATTTGTGAGGGAACTCAAACAACAATTCAGGCAAATGGCATGGGTGGAACAATACCATACACATATTTGTGGAATCAAGGTTCAGGCTTTAATCCAGCTTCATCGTCGTTAACCTTAACTCCAGACACAACTACAACATATAGTGTGTATATTCAAGATGCAAATAATTGTATCAGCAATACTGCAAGTATGATTGTTACAGTAAGTCCGTTGATGGTAATTGATTCAATAATTACAGTAGATAATCGTTGTTTTAACTCATGTGATGGACGTGCAGAAATTGTAATGCATGGCGGTATAGGTCCTTTGCAGTACAGTTGGGGATCTCCGAATTATATTTATGAAGGTCTTTGCGCAGGCATCTATGGTGTCACAGTTAATGACATTATTGGTTGTACTGTTAGTGATATGTTTGTTATTAACCAACCAACACAGATAACCTACACCTCTTCTACTCAAGCTGCATCATGCAACGGATATGCTGATGGTGAAGCAACAATTTATGTTCAAGGTGGTGTTCCACCATTTGAGTATTTGTGGCCAAACGGACATGACACAGAAACACTAACTACAATTGCTGGCGTTTATACAGTTACTGTTGAAGATGCACACGATTGCCGAATATCTGCACAGTACACAATAACACAGCCGACAGCAATAGTTGTTATTCCTGTTGGAAATCGTACAATTTGTAATGGTCAATCAACAACATTAACCTCTCAGGCAACTGGTGGAACTCCATATTATGATTTCCATTGGACAGGAAATGATGGCAGTATATACAATTCTAATGAGTATGAAGTAACTCCTGACCAGACTACAATTTATACTTTGGTTGTAACAGATTCTCATGGATGTTCTAGTACTCCTATTTATTCAACAATAACAGTTAATCCAGATTTGCAAATTCTATCAGTAGTTACAAGTCATGACACTATTTGTCCGGGTGATCCTGCAATAATTCATGTTGATGCATTAGGTGGTAACGGTGGTCCATATTTTATGACTTTACAAGATGGTAGAGTTGTTCCTTC
>CAZOHR010000199.1:5789-7102 GCA_964579045.1 uncultured Bacteroidales bacterium
GTTAGCCTCGAGGTAAGGGATTTCTTTGGTTGCAAGACAAGTAGAACTGTCGAAAACATGATTACTGTTTATCAGGGAACTACAGCATTATTTGAAGCAAATCCTGAAATTGTGTCAATGCTAGCAGCAGAAGTTGAATTTATTAATCACTCTGTAGATGCAAGCAGATACTACTGGTTCTTTGGTGATGGCGACAGCTCGCTATTTGTTTCACCTAGACATTTGTATCCTTCTATTGGAGAGTATGAAGTAATTCTTGTGGCTGAAACTGACAATGATTGTACAGATACAACTAGCAGACTTATTATCGTTAGAAATGAATTTGCATTCTATATGCCAACTTCGTTCACTCCAAATGGAGATGGAATGAATGATTGTGTGAGACCTTGCGGTAATGGAATTGATAAAAATAACTTTAGTATGGTTATTTATGACAGATGGGGAAGTTTAGTGTTTGACACTGAAAAGTTCGATCCAGACGTACCTTGCGATGCATGTACTGATGGCTCATGGGACGGAACTGATATGGGAAGCCGTAGCAAGGGTGATGAGATTTTACCAAATGGTATGTATCATTGGTATGCCGAGTTCAAAGATTGGAATGGAACGGTATTTAAAGAACAGGGAACAATTACACTTGTTCGTTAATATAAAAGAAGAAGGCTGCAAAAATTGCAGCCTTCTTCTTTTTATTTTGTAATCATCTGCACTAATACAAAAGCTTTATTTCTTCTTTTAAAAAGTTGATAGCCTCTTGAGTTGGAGATTTTTCGGTTTCAATAAGTCTTTCAAAGACAATCTGCGAAAACTTCAAAGCATTTTCATTTGGGTCGAGACCTTCGAGACAAGTATTTAATAGTTTAACCGTTTTTTCCTTGGCATTACGAACTTGTTCCCAAGCATCAACAGAAAGATAAAGTTGTTGCGATAGATTATGTTCAAACTCACTCCTTATAAGCACAAGCATTTCTTTATGCAATTGCTGAATAGTCATATTTGGAGTCTGCAATCTGATAATCACTGAATTTGGAGAGATTCTTTCAAGAAAAAGAATAATTCTCTCATAAGCCTGCAATCTAAGTGGAGTAATAATCTTCTGATTTTGCATTACTATTTGCAGACGGCGGTTTTCGTTTTCCTTATGCAAAACAGTTTTTAGAACAAAGAAAGCTGTTAAAAACACAATCACAGATGGAATGGTAATTTTTAAAATCTCTAAAAGCATAGTAATAATTTTTAAGTTTTATGTTTTACAATATTAGATAATTAAAATTTAAGATGTTATCTTAGCAGATAATATTTTATAAACAATT
>CAZOHR010000200.1:0-7093 GCA_964579045.1 uncultured Bacteroidales bacterium
GGGGGGGGGGGGGGGGGGGTGGGGGGTGTGGGGGGGATTGAGGGGATTGAGGGGATTGAGGAGATTGATGGGATTGATGGGATTGATGGGATTGATGGGATTGGGGGGATTGTTGGGTTGGAATAATGGGATGTTGGGATGGTGGAATGTTGGGAATGTTGGAATAATGGAATGTTGGAATAATGGAATGATGGGTGAATGGGGGGATTGCCCTTCGACAGGCTCAGGGACAAATTGGGGGGATTGAGGGGATTGCCCTTCGACAGGCTCAGGGACAAATTGGGGAGATTGAGGGGATTGAGGGGATTGATTAATGGATGATTGGGGGTGAGGGTGGTTGAGTAGTAACCTTAAATTCATCTGTATCTTTCAAGTTCTTAGGTTATAAATTTTATTTAACAACCCATTAACATTTTTAACAAAATTTAAGATAAAAAAATGCGTTTAGTACTTGACAAAAATGACAAAAAAAACTAATTTCGTGCTCATAATTTTACAGGACAATTTAATTTAAACTAATATGGATAATTACATCGACATTAAGGAGCTAAATGAACGGATTCAGCGAGAGAGCGCCTTTGTTGACATAGTCAACATGGAAATGAAAAAAGTCATTGTCGGACAAAAACATTTACTCGAAGGACTGATGATTGGTCTTTTATCCGACGGGCATATTTTGCTTGAGGGAGTACCAGGGCTTGCCAAGACACTTGCAATTAATACACTAGCAACAACCATTGATGCAAAATTTGCACGTGTTCAGTTCACCCCCGATTTATTACCTGCTGACTTAATTGGAACTATGATTTACAGTCAGAAAAAAGAAGAATTCATTGTAAAGAAAGGTCCAATTTTCGCGAACTTTATTCTAGCCGACGAGATTAACCGTGCTCCAGCAAAGGTTCAATCTGCTTTACTTGAAGCCATGCAAGAACGCCAGGTTACAATTGGTGATCAGACTTACAAAATGGACAAACCATTTTTGGTAATGGCAACTCAAAACCCTATTGAGCAGGAAGGAACTTATCCATTACCAGAAGCTCAGGTTGACCGTTTTATGCTAAAAATAAAAATTGATTATCCTGAATTTGAAGAAGAACGTGCAATTATTCGTGAAAATTTAACTGGTGAAATGCCAAAAGCTAACAAGGTTATTAAACCTGAAGATATTGTTAAGGCTAGATCAATTGTAAGAGAAGTTTATCTTGATGAAAAAATCGAGAAATACATATTAGATATTGTATTCGCCACTCGATATCCAGATAAATATAATCTGAGTAAACTTTCAGGTATGATTGCATTCGGAGGATCACCACGTGCTTCAATAAATTTGGCACTGGCTGCCAAGGCATTTGCATTTCTAAAGCGCAGAGGTTATGTGATTCCAGAAGACGTACGTGCTGTTTGTCACGATGTTTTGCGTCACCGAGTTGGATTAACTTACGAAGCAGAAGCAGAAAATATTACATCTGAGGAAATTATTAGCGAAATATTGAATTCAGTTGAAGTACCATAGTTTCACACTGGATTACCAGTGTGAAATGCACAAATAACAAAAAAACAAAAAACAAATAACAAAAAACAAATAACAAATAACAAATAACAAATAACAAAAAAAACAAATTACAATTTTCAGAAAAATTAACCCTTTTGATTTGGAATTTGGATTTTGGGTTTTGTGATTTGATTATTGATTTTTGAAAAAAATCCTACATGGAAGCAAAAGAGCTATTAAAGAAGGTTCGTAAAATAGAGATTAGATCTAGAGGATTATCTAGTCAAGTATTTGCTGGAGAATATCATTCTGCATTTAAAGGCAAAGGGATGGCTTTTTCAGAGGTCAGAGAATATCAGTATGGCGACCCTGTAAAAGATATAGACTGGCATGTTACGGCACGATTCAATCATCCTTATATTAAGGTGTTTGAAGAAGAACGTGAACTTACAGTAATGCTGCTAATTGATGTTAGTGGTTCTAAAATGTTTGGCACACAGCAAAAATTCAAACAAGAGCTAACAACAGAAATTGCTGCTCTTTTATCATTTTCTGCTATTCAAAATAATGATAAAATTGGAGTTATCCTTTTTTCAGATAGAGTCGAGAAATTTATTCCTCCTCAAAAAGGTCGTAAACATATTTTAAGAATCATTCTCGAGTTATTGAATTTTGAACCAGCAAGCACCAAGACTGATGTTGCACAAGCATTGAAATTTCTTACAAATGCAATAAAAAAAAGAAGTACTGCTTTTATTATCTCGGATTTTGTATCACCCGACTTTTCGGATGCGCTAAAAATTGCTGGTAATAAACATGATATTGCTGCCTTAAGAGTTTATGATGCATTCGAACAGGAATTGCCAAATGTTGGTCTGGCTTACTTCCGAGATTCCGAAACTGGTGAGCAAAAATGGATTGATACTTCAGCAAAAAAAGTGCGTGATAATTATAAAAAATGGTGGGATAATCAACATCAACAAACAGCAGTTGTTTTTAGAAAGTCAAAAGTGGATTCCGCAGATATCAGAACCGACCAAGACTATGTAAAACCTTTGATGAATCTTTTTAAAAACCGATAATTATGAGATTTCAGATTAAATTATGGTTAACTTTAATTTGCTGTATTGCTCTAATTAGCAAAGCAAACTCCCAAGAAATACCCTTAAGCGTAAAACTTCTTAAAGATACAATTCTAATTGGTGAGCAAACAGAATTACAAATCGAAGCAAAAATACCTTCGGGCAGTGAAATTATTTTCCCCGTTTACAAGGATACTATTTCTGCTAACATTCATCTTATTCTTGACTCTAAACCTGTTATTACAGAATCGGATGGGTTTAAAACCTATAAAAAGACGTATCTATTTACAAGTTTTGATACAGGATTGAATGCCATCGCTTCGATACCACTAAGAATAGTGACAAACGCTGATACTAATTACTTTATGTCGGCAGAATCGCAGATTTTTGTCAAACCATTTGTTTTGCTTGACACAATTCCTGTTGATACAATCTATGCCGACCGAGCCGGATATATTGTTTTTGGCCGAGATGGTTTTAAGAAAGAAATTGAGCAATACATTCCCGATTCAGTGAAGCAGAGCTTACCATCTGACAGCCTTGAGATGGTAAAAAACAGTGTACGCGAGCAACTTATGAACATTTTCTCTTCGGAGTTAACTCAAGCAACGGGATTATACAATCAGGATGAAATTACAAAAATAGCTGAGTCTTCTTCACAAAAGATGTATATCGTTGATAAAAGCGGAATACTTGCTGATTACATCGTAGCAGGAAGTGTAGATACAGTCTTTGTACAGGAATATCAGCAAGTAACGCAAGGGCAGCCATTGTTTACTCTTTATAAGATTAAGGACATTAACGAAGATTTGTATAATACGCCATTTAATTTTGCAGAATTTTGGTTTTACTTCAAAAAGTATTTAAAGGAGTACTGGTGGGTTTTAGTTCTAGTTTTGATTGCAAGTGTTTTGTTTTTATATTTCTTATTATTTTACAAAAAGGATAAGAAACCTATTTTCTTTAAAGTCAAACCAAAATTACCAGCTCACATAATTGCACTGGGCAAGCTCGAGAAAATTCGAAAAGAAAAGATTTGGAGTCGTGGGATGGTAAAAGAATACCATAGTGAACTAACTGATGTAATCAGGGAATACATCGAAAATAGATTTGGTATTTTTGCTGTAGAAATGACAACATCGGAGATACTCTCATCATTTGATCACAGTTCATTTATAGACAATGTAGATTATTTGAAACTACAGCGTATTCTTGAACTTGCCGATGCCGTAAAGTTTGCAAAATATCAAGCATTACAAAATGAAAACGATTTGTCAATTCGAGATTCCGTAGAATTTGTCGAAAGCACAAAAGAAGTCATTGAGGAAAGTACTGATATAAAACAAACTGAAGCAAAAATAGAGGTAAACGAAGAATCAGAAAAAATCAAATCGCAGGAAAATGAGTAATATAGAATTTTTACATAAAGAATATTTCTGGCTATTTGTCTTGCTGATACCCCTAATTGCATGGTATGTGCGAAGACTGAAAAAATCTGCTGCCAGCATGAACATTAGTTCACTCAATGCTTTTAAATCTACTTCATCGAGTTGGAAATACTATATGCGTCACGTACTATTCGGATTCAGGCTATTAGCTTTATCAGCACTAATTGTTGTTATAGCCCGTCCTCAGTCAACCGACAAATGGGAAGATCGCAAAACTGAAGGTGTTGACATTGTAATTGCACTCGACATTAGCGGAAGTATGTTAGCCGAAGATTTTAAGCCAAATCGTATAGACGCGGCAAAAGAAATTGGAATGGAATTCGTTTCGAGCCGTCCCGACGACCGCATGGGATTAGTTGTATTTGCTGGAGAAAGTTATACTCAATGTCCAATAACTATTGACCATGCTGTTTTGTTGAATTTATTTAGCGAAGTAAAAAGTGGAATAATCGAAGATGGAACGGCAATTGGCATGGGACTGGCAACAGCTGTAAACAGACTAAAAGATTCCAAGGCTGTGAGTAAAGTTATAATTCTGCTCACTGATGGAGTTAATAATATGGGGAATATTTCACCTGCGGCATCGGCAGAATTAGCTGTAGAATTTGGCATTCGTGTATATACTGTTGGAATAGGTAAAAACGGAATGGCTCCATATCCGTTTCAGACAAATTATGGAATAATGTACCAGAATGTTGAAGTGAAGATTGATGAAGAAGTACTCGAAAAAATAGCAAATCAAACTGGCGGGAAATATTTTAGAGCCACCGATAATGAAAAGCTACGTGAAATTTATAAAGAAATTGATGCACTCGAAAAAACTCAACTCGAAGTAAGGTCGTATTCTCAACCTCGCGAAGAATTTGGGCTTATTATGCTGATAGCACTAGGATTTTTGATTATAGAGCAAATTTTAGGTTTAACAATATTTAAAAATACATTTTAATATGTTCAGATTTCAGGAACCTCAATATTTGTGGATTTTATCAGTCGTGGTGATTGTTATTGCCCTATTTTTGTATGCAATCTACATTCGAAAGAAACGCATAAGAAAGATTGGAGAATCACATTTGGTAAATTTACTCATTCCCGACTATAGTCCAACACGTAGAATATGGAAGCTTATTCTCGTTTGTTTTGCTTTAATATTTATGAGTCTGGGAATGGCTAGACCACAATTTGGTTCAAAGCTAAAAGATGTTACTAGACAAGGTGTTGAGATAATGATAGCGCTAGATGTTTCTAATTCTATGTTGGCACAAGATATAAAACCAAACAGACTAGAAAATGCACGCAAATTTATCGAACGAATAATCGGCAAATTGCAGAACGATAAACTTGGAATTGTAGTTTTTGCTGGTGATGCGTTTGTACAAATGCCAATAACCGATGATGTGCGTTCGGCTAGATTATTTCTATCATCGGTAAGTACCGATATGGTCCCAGTTCAAGGTACTGCAATTGGCAAAGCAATTGAGTTAGCAGCAAATTCATTTACCAAAGATGAAGAAATATCTAAAATAATAATACTAATTACTGATGGCGAAAACCATGAGGATGACGCAGTAGCAATTGCTAATACACTCAAGGAAAAGAACATTCTGATATATACAGTTGGAATGGGTTCAGCAGGAGGTGCTCCCATCCCTGCACTCCGAGGTGGAGGCTTCATGAAAGATCGCAGCGGAAATGTAATCATTTCAATTCCAGACGAAAATTCGCTAAAAGATGTAGCTTCGGCAACAGGTGGAGTCTATGTAAGAGCTGGTAATTCGGCTGATGCTTCGGACAAAATCCTAGAAGAAATAGGTAAACTCCAGAAAGGTGATGTTCTTAAGCAAAATTATTCAGAGTATGACGATCAATTTCAGTTATTAGCAATGATTGCAGTTCTATTGCTTATTGTAGATATAATTGTGTCTGAAAAGAAGAATTCGGTATTAAAGAAAATTGATTTGTTTAACAAAAAAGATTAAATCATCCGCCACCGCGGAAAAGAGACACTATTTAAAAACGAGAATCGAAAGAAGATAGTGAATAAAAGTAAAGAATAAAAAATTATGAAAGCTTTAGTTTTTACCGTACTTATAATGAGCATTACGTTAACTTCGTTAGCACAAGAAGACCGTAGTGCTATACGTGAAGGGAATAAGAATTTCAATGATAAGGAATATGACCAAGCGAAACTGAATTATCAGAAGGCAATGGAATTAAATCCTGAGACAACGAAACTATTTAATAATATAGCAACTGCCGAGTATCGCAATGGCGATTTCTCAGAAGCAGCAGTAAGCTATGATAATTACTTAAAACTTGCTGGCACAAAAAAAGAAAAAGCTGAAGCATTTTATAATATTGGTAATTCTTATCTACAAGCTGCAGAGTACGACAAAAGTATCCAAGCCTATCAGAATGCACTAAAGATGGATCCAACTCACGATAAGAGTCGATACAATATGGCAGTTGCCACAAAAGTTCAGGAACAGCAACAAGGTGGCGGCGGTCAGGATCAACAACAGCAGGATAAAAACCAGAAAGATAAGAACGATAAGGATAACGAGAAAAATAAAAACGACCAGAAAGAAAAAGGCGATAATGGCGAGGATGAGAAAAATGATGATAAGAAGGATGACGAGAAGAAAGAAAATCAATCTCAGCCTAAAGAAAATAAAATGTCGCGCGAAGAAATGGAACGTTTTTTAGAGTCGCTGCAACAGAAAGAAAAAGATGTGCAGGAAAAAGTAAACAAAGAAAAATTTGAGTCACAACAGAGGGTTGTTGAGAAGGAATGGTAGATAGTTGGTCCTTCGACACTCACTGGCTTTCGCTTAGGCTGCTCAGGAACCATAGTTGGTAGTTGTTAGTAGATAATTGCCCTGTAAACGAGGGTTGTAAAGATCCTCGTTATAATAAGCAATAAAATAGGATCAAGCAATATTTCTGGGGGATTTAAAAAGCTTTATTGTGTTGAAGAGTTCTTACCTAGCTAAAAGCTTTTTCTTCTTTTTTTTTTAATAGCTTTTTCATTTTTGTCATCGCCACAAAAACGAAACAAAAAAGGCTAGGAA
>CAZOHR010000201.1:0-7013 GCA_964579045.1 uncultured Bacteroidales bacterium
AAATCCCCAACGAAAGAGAAAAAGCATGGGAGTTTATGATTAAGAAGGGTAAGGAGATGGGGATTTAGAGGGTGCCTTCGGCTACGCTCAGGCACCAGAAAAAAAACACGCTTAGGCACCAGAAAAAAAAATACGCTCAGGCACCAGAAAAAAATACGCTCAGGCACCAGAAAAAAATACGCTCAGGCATCTTTATTTTGAATCATCAGGGTAAGCGGGTGCCTTCGGCTACGCTCAGTCACCAGATCGAGACTATAATCCTTTAAATTTTTGTAATCAATCAACTAATTGATGGTGCCTTCGACTACGCTCAGTCACCAGAAAAAAAAATACGCTCAGGCACCAGAAAAAATACGCTCAGGCACCTTTATCTTGAATCATCAGGGTAATCCGGTGACTGAGCGGAGTCGAAGGCACCGTCAACAAAATTTTTATAATGAGTAATATTTTTACATTCTGCCATCATGTGCAGTGCATCCAATTCACCTTTAATTAATGCTTCCTTCTTTTTCCTTGACCAACCCTGAACTTGCTTTTCACGATAAAATGCATAATCAATTCTGTCAAACTCTTCAGCATAGATTAGTTTTACAGGTAATCTCTTTTTTGTATGATTAGCCCCCTCCCCATTTTTATGGCTAACAAATCGATGGCCCAAATTATTTGTACTCCCAACATAATAACTACCATCGGAACATTCAAGAATATACATCCATCCTTTCATAAAATGCACATTTTAAGACAACTCCATTTTCCACCCGGTGCCTGAGCCGCGTCGCCCTGAGCGGAGTCGAAGGGTCGAAGGCACCGTTCCTACAGCACCTTTTCTATTTCCATTCTACCAAATTCCACAGCATCATTAATACCTGCGGGATTTTTTCCACCGGCAGTAGCTACAAAAGGCTGACCGCCGCCACCACCCTGAATGAGTTTAGCAGCTTCGCGAATGAGAGTTCCAGCGTTTAGTCCTTTGTCTTTAGTTAGATTTTCGGAGAATGCAATTGCGATAAATGGTTTGTCGTCGATTACGGTTCCCAGAACACAAGCAAATGTGCCGAGTTCGCCACGCAATTGCGAGCATATTTCTTTAAGGTCGTTGCTATCTGATAGTTCTAGAACACGGCTGATAACAAAAGTGTCGCCATGTTTTTTTGCTGACGAAATAAGTTCTTTTTTTACAGATTTCAACTCGGCAAGATGGTAAACTTCGAGTTGTTTTTTTAACTGAGAATTCTCGGCAATTAGATTTTCGATTACTGGGATCAATTCTTTAGGATTATTAAACAAAGCAGAGACATTTGCTAATGTATCAATCTTTGAAAAGACATAGTGACCTGCGGCAGTACCAGAAATTGCTTCAATTCTTCTTATTCCTGCAGCCACAGCTCCCTCGCTAATAATTTTAAAGAAACCTATCTGACCAGTATTTTCAACATGTGTACCGCCGCACAACTCAATAGAGTCGCCGAACTTTATAACCCGAACAGCATCGCCATATTTCTCTCCAAATAATGCTACAGCGCCCAAATCACGTGCTTCGGCGATAGGCATATTTCTATTTTCAACGCGATTATTGTTTTGTCTTATTTGATCGTTTACGAGTAATTCGACATTTCGTATTTCTTCCTCAGAAAGTTTATTAAAATGGGCAAAGTCGAAACGCAGTTTTTCGCTATCCACCAATGAGCCTTTTTGTTCCACATGAGTTCCCAACACCTTGCGTAATGCGAAATGCAGCAGGTGCGTTACAGAATGATTATTTGCAGTTGCCTGTCTTTTTTCTGCATCTACTTGGGCTTTGAAAACCTCTTTTGTATCCTGTGGTAGCTTTGCTGTGATATGAATCATCAGTCCATGCTCCTTAATTGTATTAATAATTTCGATATTACCCGATTTTGTCATCAGCAAACCGCAATCACCAACCTGTCCCCCAGACTCAGCATAAAAAGGAGTTTTATCAAAGACAAGATGATAGAAATCTCCTGTCTTTTGTTTTACGCTGCGATACTGAGTTATTTTTACATCAGCAGTTAAAGTGTCGTAACCAACAAACTCTGTACTTTCATTTTTATGAATGATTGTCCAGTCGTCGGTATCAACCTCGGCAGCATTTCGGGCGCGTTCTTTTTGTTTTTGCATTTCAACGGCAAATCCATCAGAGTCAACAGATAAACCATTTTCTCGAGCAATAAGTTCGGTAAGATCGAGTGGAAACCCAAAAGTATCATATAAAATAAAAGCTTCGTTACCGCCAATAACATTTTTGCCAGCAGCTTTTAGTTTATCGGTTTCGGTTTCGAGCAAACGAATTCCTTTTTCGAGAGTGCGTAGAAATACTGTTTCTTCTTCTTTAATAACTTTTTCGATTAATTGTTTTTGGGATATTAACTCCGGAAAAGATTCACCCATTAGGTCGGAAAGTGGATCGACGAGTCGATAGATAAAAGCTTCTTTTAAGTCGAGGAAAGAATATGCATAACGAACAGCACGGCGAAGGATACGACGAATTACATATCCTGCTTTAACATTAGATGGTAATTGTCCATCAGCAATAGCAAAAGACACAGCTCTTAGATGATCGGAAATAACGCGTAATGCGATATCAGTTTTGAGGTCTACTCCATATGATTTACCTGAGATTTTAGATATTTCTCTGATAATAGTTTGGAAAACATCGGTATCATAATTTGATTTTTTACCTTGCAGCACTGCGCAAAGTCTTTCAAAGCCCATACCCGTATCAACGTGTTTTGAAGGTAGTTGTTCGAGACTTCCATCAGCTTTACGATTAAACTGAATAAATACGAGATTCCATATTTCGATAACCTGTGGATGGTCGTTATTTACGAGAGTTTTACCATCAACGAGTTTTCTATCTTTATCATCTCTTATATCGACATGAATTTCGGAGCAAGGGCCACAAGGGCCGGTATCACCCATTTCCCAGAAATTATCTTTCTTGGAACCATAAATTATTCTGTCGGCAGGCACAAGTTTCTTCCACAATTCTTCGGCTTCGACATCAACAGGCATATTTTCGGCTTTGTCGCCACCAAAAACGGAGACATACATTCTATCTTTATCAATTTTATAAACTTCGGTAAGCAGTTCCCATGCAAACTCTATTGCCTCGGCTTTAAAATAATCGCCAAACGACCAGTTACCAAGCATTTCGAACATGGTGTGATGATATGTATCGTGTCCTACATCTTCGAGATCGTTATGTTTGCCCGAAACGCGAAGGCACTTTTGTGAGTTAGCAACTCTAAGCACATCAGGTTTACGGCTACCGAGGAAAATATCTTTAAATTGGTTCATACCGGCATTAGTAAACATTAGAGTTGGATCTCCCTTTATTACCATTGAATCGCTCGAAACAATTTTATGTCCCTTTTTTTCAAAAAACTCCTTAAATTGCAATCTTATCTGTTTTGAATCCATGTAAATATGTGTGAATCTGTTAGTTACGTATATTTTCAATAATTTTAGTTTGCAAATTTAGATTAAATTCTTAAATTTGCGGCTGATTTTATCTCATAAGAGGCAAAATATTCTTTTTTAATGAAGATTTTTAAGTCAAAATATAAATTTAATCCAGATACTCTACAGTACGAGAAGATTAAATTCAGCTTTAAAAGATTTTTATTGCGATTAGTTCCTCATTCTATAGCATCAACAGTCTTTGGGGCAATTTTAATGATTTCATATTTGTTGATTTTTGATTCCCCCGAAGAAACTTATTTGAAGTCGGAGAATAAATATCTGAAAGAAAATCTCAATAAAATAAATCAGCGACTCGAGAAGAGTGATAGCATCCTAAATGAAATTGCTAAAAGAGATAATTATATATATCGCACAACTTTTCAGCAGGATACGATTCCCTCAACAATCAGGAATGCTGGCATTGGAGGGACAGATAGATATAAACATCTTGATGGTTACGAAAGCACAGATATTGTAAAGAACGTTGCGAAGAAACTCGATCAGATTGAGAATAAGCTTAATATTCAGTCATTATCCTACAACGAGCTTATTACAGAATTGAAGAAGAAGGACAAACTATTCAAGTCTTTACCGGTTTTGCAGCCTATACATGTTAATGAACTTACTAGAATCGGTTCATTTTATGGTTTCAGACCACATCCGATTTTAGGTATTGTTCAGATGCATCACGGACTCGATTTAGTTGCAGCAACGGGCACTCCAGTTTATGCTTCAGGTGATGGAACAGTTGTAGACATTGAGCATAACGATAATAACAGTGGTTATGGAAACTCAGTTTTGATAGATCACGGTGTAAACGGAATATCGTCGAGGTATGCTCATTTGCACACAATTAACTGTAATCCTGGGCAGAAAGTTAAGAGAGGACAATTGATTGGTACTGTGGGATCTACTGGTTTATCGACAGCGCCACATTTGCATTACGAAATTCTGATTTATGGAGCAACTATAAATCCTTTGAGGTATATGATTACGCCATCTGCTGATCAGTACGAGCAAATGATAAAACAAGCACAATATCCAGGTGTCACATTTGATTAAAATACTAATTTTTCTTCTTTTAGGCTGTTCATATTGCTTTGCTCAGGACAGTGTTAGAATAATCATCCCCACTTTTTTAGGCAACGAGACTCGTAATTATTATGGAAACGAGGCGCCATCGAAACTTGATATCATCTGGAAATTTGGATTAGGATGTGGTGAAACTATAATTCCCACAAAAATTCCAGACACTGTTCAGATGTGTGGTGCTGGCTGGACTGGACAAGCTTTGCTTGTTGAAGAAAATGGAGAATTATTTCTGATTCAAGGAGCTTACGATCACATGTTAAAAAAGATAAATGCTAAAACCCAAGAGTTGGTATGGGAATATGATTTTGGAGATGTGATAAAAGGTACGGGCTGCATTTGGACCAATCCATTTAAGACATTAAATCATCCCGACAAATATGTGATTTTTCAAGGAAGTAGAATAGGTGTTGAAACTGATGAATGGCAAAAAATCATACCTAGTTTTAAAGCAATATCATACCGAACAGGAAAGCTTTTGTGGGAATATAATTCTGTAAAAAGCGGGTCGTACAGTCGTGATGTTGATGGAACAGCTCTGATATGCGACGACACTTTGTTTTTAGGACTTGAAACAGGGCAATTTGTAATTATTAATCCCAATCCAGATAGTGCCACAGTAATTGACAAGATTAAACAACCTCTGCAATATGCAAAGCTAGATCTTTTTTCGAAATCTGATATTTCGGCGCATAATGCTAATGTAGTAACGGAATCCTCTCCTACTCTTTTGCGGGATCATATTTACATTTCTTCGGGTGCGGGTCATGTTTATGGCTATAATAGGCTGAAAGGAATTATTGATTTCGATTTTTACACAGGTGCCGACATGGATGGATCGCCGGCAGTGACGCGCGACAGTTGTTTGCTTGTTTCGATAGAAAAGGAATATATTGCCGGACATGGAGGAGCTATTCTGATTAATCCAGCCAAGCACCAAGATAGTTGTGTTGTTTGGTTTATGCCTACAGGTGACAAAGTTTTTGCAGACTGGAAAGGTGGAATTATAGGTTCTGTAGCAACAAATGACAAATATATTACATCGGACCAGAATTCACTTTCTGCTTTTGTTGGCATTGATGGATATTTGTATGTTGTCGAAAATGAATTTACTGATATTGATATGTTTGTACCTGGTCCCGACAATATCAAGAAGTATTATCAACCACAATTAGTCTTTAAATACGAAACTGGCGCATCTATCTCCACTCCTATTTTTGTTGGTAATAAACTAATTGTACTAACTTATTTTGGATTATATTTATTTGAACAAGATAAAAATTGCACTTTTAAATTATTGGCTCAGGATAAAAACATTAGAGGTGAAGCAACTCCGATTGTTCACAATAAGAGGGTTTATATTGCATCACGTGATGGTTATTTGTATTGTCTAGGGGTGAAGTGAAGGTAGTTGGTGGCTTCGAGACATTTTGTCGCTATCTCCTTGCGACTGTGTTTTATGTAAATTAGCATTTTACTCTTTTATTAAAATGTCAAGCAACAAAACCCTCAGCCACCTTGCGGTAATCGGTCCTTCGACACCCTCTGGCTATCGCTTATGGCTGCTCAGGAACCTTAGTTGGTAGTAAGTTCAGGTGCTTCCGCTTGTTGGAATTCCATTTTTGTAACACACACACAGAATCTAGCTCCATGCCTTATGCCTTTTACTATATCAGTTAAGGCCATGATTTGTTATAATTTACCAGCTAAATAGTTTCTATTTGTAAACTAAGAAAACTACAATTCTTAATATACAATCCAATATTTATATTAAAATATTTGGAAAAACGAATATAGTTTTGTAAAATTGCAAGGCTATATTATTATAGTAAAAAATGAATTTTGCATTTGTAGATTATGACTTTAGAGGGTTCATCAGGAGGCAGCGCTATGCCCATCGGAGAAAATCGGTGGTATGTTCTTCGTTCATATCCTCGGCGTGAGCAGGAAATCTATAATCATTTATCAGACCATCATTACGAAGCATTTTTACCATTAGTTATAACGAGTTTTTACCGTTGTGATCGCTTAATAAAACAAAAGCGACCTCTGATAAGCGGATATGTTTTCGTAAAGGACACTGGAGTTTCGACCGAAAAGCTAAGATTTATACCAGGTAGTTGCGGCATGTTATTACATTGTGGAAAACCAGTAAATGTAAGTGATGCGGACATAGAGAGGATGGAATTATTATGCAGTTATATTCCAGTGCCTGAGCTTGTTTCGGAATTGGTTCGTGGTCAGAAGATAAGAATAACGGGAGGAATTTTACAAGGGATTGAAGGAGAAATAACTGAGTTTAAAGGAAAAACAGGAGTAGTTTTACACTGCGGCCTTCCGGGATACAGTTTTATTATTGATGTGGAGAAGGAAAAGATAGAAATGTTGTAATGGCAAAAAAAACGGGTCAAGCAATATTTCTGGGGGATTTAAGAAACTTT